>JASFTE010000146.1:0-9143 GCA_050114035.1 Armatimonadota bacterium
CCCGCGCAGGTCGCGAGAATACGGCGTAGCGCACTGATTGTCAACTCCTGCCGCTCCATGGCGGTCCGCACCAAGTGCGGGCGCCGCCGCGAGCAAGAGAAGGTCGCGCGGGAGCATCGTGGGGGATAAGAGGCAGGCCGGGGCGTGTCGTAGGACACCCGTTCGCTGGCTTGACATTTGCAGGTCGCAACAGTAGGCTGTCGCCTACTTGTTTCCGGGAGACAACGCACCATGAAGGTCGGCGTTTTCGGGGCCGCCGGGTACGGCGGAGTGGAGCTGCTGCGGCTGCTGGCGAAGCACCCCGAGGTGGAGCTTGCCTACGTCTCAGAGCTCGAGACCGGGCAGCCGATGAGCGAGTTCTACCCGCACCTGCGGAGCGTGTGCGAGGCCGTGACCGAGGAGTCCGACGTCGCCGAGGCGGCGGGCCGCGCGGATGTGCTGTTCTTCTGTCTGCAGCCCGGTATCGGGACGACCATGGTACGCGAGGCCGTGGAAGCCGGGAAGAAGGTCATCGACTTCTCCGCCGACTTCCGCCTCCGGTCCGTGGAGGCCTACGAGCAGCACTACGACACGCACGCGGCGCCGGAGCTGGTGGGGAAGGCCCCGTACGGCCTGCCGGAGCTGTATCGGGACGAGATACGCGGCGCGGACTTCGTCGCCGTCCCCGGCTGCCACCCGACGGCGTCCATCCTGGCGACAGCGCCCCTGGTGAAGGAGCCGCTGGTCGATCTGTCCAGCATCGTGATCGACAGCAAGACGGGCATCTCGGGCGTCGGCCGGGGGCACATCAATCTCCTGAACCACTATCCGGAGGCCGCCGAGACCGCGGCCGCGTACGCCATGCCGCGGCATCGGCACGTGCCGGAGATGGAGCAGGCGCTCGGCGACGTGGCGGGCACGGAGGTGAAGCTCACCTTCGCCCCGAGCCGGGTGCCCATGGTGCGGGGCATTCTGGCCACCGTGTTCGCCACGCTCCTCGACCCGGACGCCGACCTGCAAGGCGCCTACGAGGAGTTCTACGCCGACGAGCCCTTCGTGCGCGTGATGCCCGGCGGGGAGCTGCCGTCCACAAAGCACGTGGCCGGGATGAACTACGTGGACGTGGCCGTATGCCGGGAGGATGTGTGCGGCCGCGCCGTCGCCTTCGGGGTCGTGGACAACATCATCAAGGGCCTCTCTGGTGCCGCCGTGCAGTGCATGAACCTCATGTGCGGCTTCGACGAGACCACGGGCCTCGACGTCATCAGCGTCTGGCCGTAGAGCGAACGCGTGTGGCGCGGGCAGCTTGCCCGCGATGGCCCGGCGCGTGGCAGCCTGCCAGGCTGCCCTGCACATCACCCGCTCTGGGAGGCATAGGCCGTGCAGGAGATTGATGGTGGGATCTTGGCCGCTGACGGCTTCCGTGCCGCCGGTGTTGCGTGTGGAATCAGGGAGTCCAGCGCGCGCGACGTCTGTCTCGTGGCGGCCGATGAGCGATGCTCGGCGGCGGGGACGTTCACCACGAGCGCCTTCGCCTCGCCGCCGGTGCACGTGTGCCGCGAGCACCTGCACGACGGGCAGGCGCAGGCCATCGTCTCGAACAGCGGCAACGCCAACGCGGCGACGGGCGAGCGGGGGTTGGCCGACGCGCGGCGCATGGCGGAGATCGCCGCCCAGGCGGTGGGCGTGCCGGTCGGCGACGTGCTCGTGGCATCGACCGGCAAGATCGGCGTCCCGCTTCCCATGGGTAAGATCGAGAGCGGCATACGGGCCGCCGCCCAGAGGCTCGGCCGCGACGGGGCGACCGAGGCCGCCGAGGCTATGCTGACCACGGACACCGTCGCCAAGCAATGCGCCGTGGAGACGGAGATCGGCGGCACGGCCGTCCGGCTGGGCGGCATGTGCAAGGGCGCCGGCATGATCCGCCCGGACATGGCCACCATGCACTGCTTCCTGAGCACGGACGCGCGGCTCGGCCCGGCGGCCCTCAGCGCCGCTCTGCGCCACGCGGTCGGGGTCTCCTTCAACTGCATCTCGGTGGACGGGGATATGAGCACGAGCGATACGGTGCTGATCCTCGCCGGCGGCTGGGCCGGTGGCGACGAGATCCCGGCCTCCGGCGAGGCGTTCGTCGCCTTCCGGGGCGCCCTCGTGCACGTGTGCCAGTCCCTCGCCAGGCAGATCGTCCGCGACGGCGAGGGCGCGACGAAGCTCGTGGAGATCCGAGTCACGGGAGCCGAGAGCTGGGAGGCGGCGCGGCAGGTGGGGCGCACGGTGGGCGACTCGCTGCTGGTGAAGACGGCGATTCATGGGCGCGACTTCAACTGGGGGCGGATCGCGGCGGCCGTCGGCGCCGCCGGCGTGCCCGTCAATCAGTCAGAGGTGAGCATCACCATCGGGGGCCTCGCCGCACTGCGCAACGGGCGGCCCGCCGAGGTGTCGGAGAGCGACGGCGATGCGGCCATGGCCGGGGACGAGGTCTGCATCGAGATCGACCTGGCATCCGGCCCGGAGGCTGCCACCGTGTGGACGTGCGATCTCTCCGCCGAGTACGTCACGTTCAACGCCAAGTACACGACGTAGGAGCGAACCGGGCGGCACGGGCCCTTCCACTGCCGACATCTCCGCAGCGTGGCCCAGGCAAGGTACGCCGCGAATCAGTCGGACCGTCAGGGCATCAGACCATCATAGCGCTCAACCACACCCGCGCCGCCCAACTCGTGCACACCGCGACCTCACCGCTCAAGCAGCGGCCGAATCATCGGCCGCGCATATAGATTCACGTGCACCGCGTCGTGCCGGTAGCTGAGGGCGGCGCCGGATGTCGCGCCGGATATGCGCATGGCATCGCCGATGCCGGGCGTGGGCGTATCGTAGTGCCCGGCCCGGTCGCTCCGTGCCCGGCGGAGGAACTCGCGCACCGCGCCCTCCTCCGTGATGGGCCATCGGCCGTGCTTCCCCTCATCAAGGACGTAGGAGTCCAGCAGGCTGTTCCAGAGCTTCGCAAACAGCGCCCGGTCGCCGAATATGTCGGCGCAGATGATCCCCCGGCGTCCCACGGCCACCACGCCGCACGTCCCCCACCCGGGAATCGGCTTCAGCCGGTCGCGATACTCGCGCAGTCTCGACCGCACCTCGGCGTCCTCATAGATGGCGCCGTACGTCTCCGTGCGGCCCTTCGCTACTCCCAACTCATCGCGCTGCCGCGCGACGCCGCTCCAGATCTCCGCCTGGCTGGCGGATTCCTGCGCCGCCCGGCGGAGGGCCGGGGCGACGGCGCGCCCCTTGCCCGAGAAGTGCTCCGACACGGGCGTCCAGCGGTCGCGCTCGACGCAGTACACGGGCACGCGCGTCCACTCGCTGCGCGGGGGGATGAGCGCATCGCGCTGGAAGATGCGGTCTTGCTTGCTCCCGAACAGCATCTGCCCACCCATGAGAAACACAGGCCGGCGGGATCGATTCTGCACCTCCACCTCGTTCACGCGGCCCCCTCGTCCGATCTCGCGCACGACCATGTCCCCCTGCCTCACCGCCTCGTCGAAGGTCAGCGGCACGAAGCCGGCGTCGTGGCGCCTGCGGAGGGGGTAGATGGTCAGCCCGCCGTAGCGCTCGCTGGGGCCGATCTCGAGGTCGTCGATGAGCGCATCAACGGCATCCCCCGGCCGCGGGGGCTTCGGCGGCGGGATGATCCGATGCCTCTCGGGCTGCGGGGGATTGCCGCGGCCGATCACGTTCGCACTCACGAAAGCCGCAAGCACGACGAGCGCCAGCGGGATAAGCAGAACGGCATATCGAAACGTCTTCATACCACGCGCCCCTTTCCCTCATCCGACTGCACACTGCGCTGAGTCCGTCGGGGGCACCCTTTGTAGTCACTTCTTTTGACTCTGCCGGGGGCTCAATTGTTCACGGTTCGGGGGAATCGGGGCAGAAGGGCAGGTTAGGGCATGTACGCCGCCGCAATGTGTCGGCATTCGCCTCCGCGCCGCTCTCAGGGGCGCGTGGGGAGGTGGAGGCTCGCGCTGCTGTCGTCGTTGTACTCGTGGACGATGACGATCGGCTTGCCGGGCGTAAGATCGATGTACCAGCGATACCGGTCCGACTCCGTCTCAGTGGGATCGAGGGTGAGAGTCTCGTCGCCGGCGTCGAGCGGCTTGTGGGCGATGAGCTCCAGCCGGCCGGCCACCGGGGAGTCGATCTCGTAGCGGTCCGTGTGGTGATATTCCCGCTTGAAGCCGCCCGTTGTGTCCCGCTCGACCTCGGCGTCGCGTTCCACGCGTATCTGGCTGGCCCCCGCGATCTGGAGTTCCACATCCTCGCCCACGCGCACCCACTCGATGTCACTCTCGCCGATGGGCTCGCCCGCCCGGTAGACGCGCACCGTTCCCTGCGGCCACGGCAGCTCCGTGTCATTGACCACCCGATACACCACGTCCACGCCCTGGGAGAGCCGGGCGTCCCATTTGTACGACCGCGTGCATGGGACGGTCATCCGCAGCAGCTCGATGGCGGTCGTCGTGTCCTTGGGCAGGCTGTGCCGCCCCGGCACGGCGTACGAATGGTACAGATCCGGCTTCGCTCCCCGCAGGAGGGCCGCGAGCCCGCCCCCGGCGCCGCCGGTTGCCCCGAGGGCCGGGATGCCTCCGGAGCCGGCCTTGGGCCCGGAGACCACGGCGACCGTCGTGTCGCGGAAGTCGTGCGCGGAGTTGACGATGACGGCGTCGCAGGTGATCTCGGCGCGGTCGCCGTCCAGGAGGCGCAGACGATAGGTCGGCCGCCACGTGACCCCGCTGACGAGGCAGGAGATACCGATGTCGCGCCCCTCCTGCGGCTCGGATCCGCGCGGCGATTCCCACTCGAGTGTGAGCTCCTGCGTGAGGTCGCTCATGCTGCCCCGTCCGGCCGCGAGACGGGCGAGAGGGTCATCGATGATCTGGTGCCGCGTGACGCGCTCGCCGCCGTCCGTGATCTCGATGCTGTCCCGAGACACGTGAGCCGGCAGCGTGACCCGAAGCCGACGCACGGGCGCGGCCTGGAACGTTGCCCCGATGAGCGCCGGGCCCGACGTGTACGCCGTGATGGCATCGGGCCGGGCCGTGTACTCAGGCACGATGAGCGGGCGGGCGGACACATTCCTCATCTCAACGGCCCCGGAGGTGGTCCCCCAGGCGACCGCGCCCGACGCGAGCGTGTCGTCGAACACGCTCGCCGTGGGCTTGCCCCGCACCTCGATGGCAATGCGGCCCTCCTCGCGCCGCACGCTCACGTCCATGCGCCCGGTGCCGGACGGCTCCACCTTGACGCCCTCGATGAGCGCCGTCGCCTTGCCGCCCCGGAGCAGCGTGAGCGTGAGCTTGTGCCGCGAGATCCGCAGCTCGTACCGAGTGCCCGCGTCGCGCTGCGCGTATGCGATCAGCGCCGCCGCGCCGCCGCTGTCCGGCTTGAACACCAGATCGCATTCGAAGGCGAAGTCCGACGCGGTGGGAATCCCGACGGTCAGCTTCGCGCCCGCGCGCTTCGCGGCAGCGGAGACGCCAATGGACGCGACCAGCGATATGGCGAGAAGGCTGTATGGCATTGCTCTGCGCATTGCATTCACCCGTCTGTGTCGTGATACGCCAGTGACAGCGCGCACACCCGGCTCCTGGTTCCGTTGTTCCCCCGCCGGCGTACGTGCCCCTTCCCCGGCCGGGCGGCAGGCGCGGGACGTGCTATACTATACTCGATGCGGGGCAGAGGTAGCCATCCCCCGGAGCTCCGCGGCCAGGATCGTGTGGACCAAGAGCGACAAGCGGCGCATCTCGGGCAGACTCGCCGTCCTGAACTGCTTCGACCCCTGGTCGTCGCCCATGTGCACCTGCGGGCCGAAGCTGTCGCTCGACGTGTATGCCGGGTGCGGCTACGAGTGCTTCTACTGTTACACCAGCTCGTACAACTGGAAGTACTGGGGCCGAGACAAGGTGCGGCCCAAGAAGAACCTGCTGCGCCGCCTGGAGCGGGACATCCGCAAGATCCACGGCGGCGCCGACGCGGAGCTGGCCTCGCTGGCCGACGCCTTCGTCGCCGTCAGCAACTCCTCCGACCCATATCCGACCGCGCCGCAGGCGAACGAGGCAGAGCTGCAGCTCACCCGGCAGGCCCTGGCCGCGCTAACCGAGGGCGGCCTCCGCATCCTGCTGCTGACGAAGTCCGACATGCTCGCGCGGGATCTGGGCGTCCTCGACCCGACGCGCACGGTCATCGGGACGACCATCACGACGGACTCCGAGGAGCTGGCGGCCAGGATGGAGCCATTCTGTCCGTCGCCGGAGCGGCGACTGGCGGCCCTCGCGCAGGCCGCCGAGGCCGGCTTCGCGACGCTGTGCCGCATCGACCCGGTAATCCCCGGCCTCAACGACGCCGAGGACGCCCTCGCGCGGCTGATCGGCAACGCGTGCGCCGCGGGCGCCAGGCACGTCATTGCCTCGACGCTGAAGCTCCAGCCGAGCAGCGCCAAGCGCTTCCGTGAACGCTTCCCCGAGGTCGCCGCCGTCGTGGCGCCCTCATACGACCGCAGCCGCAAGATCTCGGGCTATCACTACCTGCAGGAGCCTGTCCGCCGCAGATACATGGAGCGCGTACACGCCCTCGCGCTGCAGCATGGCATGGGATTCTCGAGCTGCCGGGAGGGATTCGCCGACCTGAACACGTTGCGGTGCGATGGGCGGCACCTGATGCGGGATCAGGCGTAGGCTTCCGCTCACGACTTCAGCGGCAGCGCCACGGGTTGACCGGTCTCGCCACTCTTGTAGATCGCCAGGATGACCTCGACGGCCCTTCGCGCCTCGGGCCCGTCGATCATCGGCGGGCGGTCCTCTTCGATGGCTCGCAGCACGTCGCCGATCTGCTCCACGTGCGCGTCCACGGCGAGCTCCAGCCCGGAGGTCGGATCGGCCGCGCCGGTCGGGTCCTGGGGGGCCTCGCCGAACTCCACTTCGTCCCCCTCAACATCCCACAGCGTGATCCCGTCGGCCACGGCCACCGCGTTGCCCTTCGTCCCGTGGACTTCGATCCGGGTCGGCATGCCGTGGTACGTCAGGGTCGTGCCCTGGATGAGCCCGTGGGCCCCATTCTGGAACTTGAGCGCCGCCGTACCGATGTCCTCGACTTCGATGCGGTGCGCCAACGCATCCACGTACCCGCACACACCCTCCACCCGGCCCATGATCCAGAGCAGCACATCGATCCAGTGGATCGACTGGTTCATGAGCGCTCCGCCGTCCCAGCGGCGAGTGCCGTGCCACGCGTCGTCGTAGTACTCCTGGCTGCGGTACCAGGGGATGAAGGCGTTCCCGTACAGCAGCCTCCCCAGCCGCCCCTCGTCCACCGCCTGCTTCATGCGGCGGTACGCCGGGTCGGACCGGAGTTGATGGGTCGCTGCCAGCTTCACGTTGTTCCTGTCGCACGCCGCAATCAGGCTGTCGATGGCCTCCAGCGTGATGTCAATGGGCTTGGTGCAGATGACGTGTTTGCCCGCCTCGGCCGCGGCCACCCCCGCGACGTGGTGGTGCCCGCTCCACGTGAGGATGTCCACCACGTGGATGTCGTCCCGGGCGAGCAGCTCGTCCATGTCCGTGTGCCAGTCAGCGCCGTGCTGCTCGGCGGTGCTCCTCGCCTTCTGCTCGTCCACGTCGCAGACTGCCACGAGCTTCGCCTCCCGGATCCGCTCGATGGCCGAGGTGTGGACCCCGCTTATCACGCCGCAGCCGATGACGCCGAAGCCGTAGCGCTCTGGTTTTGCCATGGTGCTCACCTCTGGATCATGCGTCGCGCTCGTCGCATATGCGCCCGCTTCGTCATGTGCTGCTTCCAGCGGCCGCCCGCCGACGCTCGAGCATATCGACGAACGCCTCGAGTCTCGTTTTGAGCTGCGTGCTCAGGTGCTTCTCCGTGTTGCCGGCGATGGTGAGGACGGGCACGTCCACGTCCTGGCGAATCAGGGCGTCCGTGAGCTCACGGAAGCAGAAGGCCTGCGTGTAGTGGATGAGCCCGTCCATGTCCCGTCGCTCGACCTCCGCCTGGATGTCTGCCAGACGCGCCCTCGTGCCGTACGGGTAGGTGAAGCGCGTGTACTGCTCGACGATGTCGCAGTCGAAGGGCAGTGAGAACTGCCGCTGCGTCTCGTTGAACACGACCTTGGCGCCGCACTCCGTCTCCACGTATCGGTACATATCCTCGGCGAAGATGGACGGCACGCCCAGCACGCCCAGCCGCACTCCGGCCGAGTTGATGGGCTCGTTGGCGGGCTCGTACTCCCGCACTTCCTGCTCGAACGCCTCGATGTCACCGCCCATATCCGAGCAGCACACCTGACACAGGTGATTGTCCCATCCCGATACGCGGCTCTCCGGGCGCCACGTCCACTCGTCGATCTGCCACACGCGGCGTCGGATCCCCTGCAGCCGCCCGTGGGCCTTCGTCACCTGCTCCCACGACACGTCAAAGTGCCGCATCAGCGCCTCGATCTCCTCACCCAGACGCTCTCGCACGTAGGCGAAAGGAATCACCCGCCGTCCCAGCCGCTCCACGTACTCCATGAGCACGTGCGTATCCGAGCAGTCGCCCGCGGTCACGCCTACGATCGTCTCGATGTCCGGGCGCGCCAGCATCGCGCCGTAGATGCCCTTGAGCCACGCACAGGACGTGTCCGGAAAGCCGGCCCGCTCCGCCCCATCGATGAACTCCCGCGACCGCGCGTCGGCCACGAAGACGTTGTTCATGTCCAGCGGCTGATAGCCCGCGGCGAACAGGACCTCGATCGGCACCAGAGTGGTCATGCCAACTGGCGTCATGCGTCGTCTTCTCCCGCCGCGCCGCAACCTCGGGTCGAGAGTCGTGGGACGGGGCAGTACGCCGCCGTGGCGCGCTCCGCGAGACTCACGGCCGTGTGTACCTGGGCTCGGTCGCGCGCAGAACGCGGTAACCCGCCTTCAGTGCCGCTTGCTCCACCCGCCCGAAGCAGCCCTCCATCCGCCGCTGCAGCGTCGCGAGCCCCTGCCTGCGGCGGCCCACGAGCCAGAACACCCCGCCCGGCCGCAGGCTCTCCGCGCAGTCCTCCATGAGCCGGAACACGACGCGATTGCCGGCCCGGATGGGCGGGTTGGTGAGTATAGCGTCGAACGTGA
>JASFTE010000147.1:0-9124 GCA_050114035.1 Armatimonadota bacterium
CCGTCTGGAGCGATTCCGACGGCGGCTGGCACGAGGGTACGTCTTACTGGCGCGGCTACCTGAACCGAGTGACCTGGTGGCTCGACATAATGCGGGCCGCCTTCGGCGTGGACGGATACCGCCGGCCCTTCTTCCACAATGTGGGCGACTTCGCCCTGTACGTCGTCCCGCCGGGCATCGAAGACGGCGGCTTCGGCGACCTGTGCGCCGGCCAGACGGCAGGCAGGCTGCGCCCGCTCATGGCCGTGTTCGCGCGCCACGCCGGCAATCCGCACTGGCAGTGGTACGTGGAGCAGGCCGGCGACGGCGAGGAGATCCCGGGCGGCTACCTGGGCTTCCTGCGGGCGACGCTCCGGAGGCCCGCCGCGAAGGCGCCCGCCGACCTGCCGCCGTCCAGGCACTTCGCGGGCACGGGCATCGCCGTGCTCCACACGGACCTGCTGGACCGCAGCCGCGACGTGCAGTTCGAGTTCAAGTCCAGCCGTTTCGGCAGCCACAGCCACGGGTACGAAGCCCAGAACAGCTTCCTCCTGGCCGCATGGGGCAAGCCGCTGCTCATACGCACCGGACACCGCGACGGCTACGGCAGCCCCCACCACCGCAACTGGATGTGGGAGACGCGATCGGTGAACTGCATTCTCGTCAACGGCCGGGGGCAGAAGACCCACTCCGTGGCCGCGACCGGGGAGATCACCGATTTCAAGACGTCCGACGCCTTCGACTACGTCGTCGGCGAGGCGGCCCCGGCATACGAGGGGCGGCTCAACCGCTTCACCCGCAGTGTCGTGTTCGCCAAGCCCGGGGCTATCGTCATCTGGGACCACCTGGAGGCGCCGGAGCCGGCCACCTACCAGTGGCTCCTCCACGCCCCGTCGGAGTTCGCCATCGCCGGGGCGCAGGCCACCGCCCGCAACGGCCCGGCCGCCGTCAAGGCCACATGGCTGGCCCCGGCCGGGTTGAGGGTCTCCCAGACCGGCGAGTTCGATCCACCGCCACACGACCGGAAGCTCGATCAGTGGCACCTGACCGCGGAGACCCAGGAGGCCGCCCCGCAGATGCACTTCGTCACGGTCCTCCAGCCGTACCGGGCGGATGACCCCGCCCCTCCGGCTCCCACCCTCGAGCAACCCGAGGGCGCCTTTGCCGTGTCCCTCTCCCTTGCCAGGGACAAGGCCGTTGTGCTGCTCAATCCCACGGGGGAGACCATCACCTACGGAGACGTGCAGGCGACGGGACGCCTCACTGCCATGCGGTTCGATGCCGCCGGCAAGCCCACGTCCCTCCTCGCCGCCACCGCCGGTCAGGCCGGAGTCGGGGGCGAGGACGCGGAGCAGCCCAGGCCGAAAGACGAGGGCAAGTCCAAGCCCGAAGGTAGTGCCAAGGGCGAAGCCGAGGGCAAAGGCCAGCCCGAGGCCCGTCCCAGGCGCGAGGCCGAGCGGAGGCCGAGAGGCAGGCCGAGGCCGAAGCCGGACGCCGAGGGCGAGCGCAGGGGCCGCGAGGCGCCGGAAAGCCCCGCGGAGCCGCCAAAAAAATGACTCCGACGGCGCAGATACGGTGTTAGTGTATCAAGATAGGGGGGTGTCTGCATGCGTTCTGTGTATGTGGTTGTCCTTGCCCTTGTTCTGACAGGCATTGGTCCCGCGTTCGTCGTGGGGGTCGCGGCACAGGTAGTGGAGGGAGCGGCAGCGGGAGAGGCCGCGGAGGTCGCCCCGGTCGTCCCGCTGGAGGCCGAGCCCGTAGAGCCGGAGCCGCCGCCCATTGAGCCCGTCGCCCCCGACTTCGACTTCGAGGCGGAGCTGCCCGCCAACTGGCAGGCCACGACGGGAGAGGCGACGCTGCAGATCACGCAGCTCCGCGACAATGTCGCCGCCGGCACGGGGGCCCTGGAGTGCCTCTATACGCCGTCCTGCACCATCTCGGCCGGCAATCTCGTCCCCCAGCCCAACGCGCTGTCGCTGCGCTTCAGCCTCAAGACGACCCAGCCCACCAACCTCGTCTACGGCGTGGCCGAGGCCGACGGCTCCGAGTACCAGAGCTTCTGCTCGGTGCCCGCGGGCGCATGGCAGCAGATCGCTCTGGATCTGGGAGAGCTCGTCCTGGCCCAGAACAGCGAAGACGAGAACGTGCAGCTCGATGCGGACCAGATCAATCAGGTCATCATTGGGGACCTGGCCAATCTCGAGGGCGAAGTCGGGGAGGCGCTCGGCCAGAAGATTGGTCAGCAGACCCTGTGGCTGGACAACGTGAAGCTCAGCCCCGATCCGGCGCCGTCGCGCGCCGGCGGAGGCGTACCCGGTGAGCGCGTCCTGGACGTCTTCGACAGACCGCAGGTGGACTGCCTCGCCATCGGCGGCGCGGAGCTGTCTGCGGGGCCCGCCGCCGGCCGCAAAGGGGCGCTCCAGGCCACCTACAGCCTCGGCGCGGGCCGCTGGGTCGGCTTTGTCACCGCCGCCGGGCACCTCGACCTCGCCGGCGCCACCAACGTGAGGCTGCGCCTCCGCGCGCCGCAGGCCACGAGCATCGTCGTCGTACTCGAGGAGCGCGATCTCACGAAGTACGAAACGCGGCTCGAGCTCGCCGGCGGCGAGCAGTGGGAAGACCTCGTATTCCCCATCGCGAACTTCATCCTGGACGACGATTCACAGGACGAGAACGGCGCGCTCGACTTGCCGCAGGTACGTGTGATGATCCTGCTGTGCGACATGCTCACCAGCGGCGTTGACGTGCTTGGCAAGGGCGTGATCGCCGTGGATGAGATCTCGTTCCAGACCCAGTAGCCGGACGCGGAGGAGGCAACACAGTTGTGCGAGGGCGACGCGGGTCGTCGCCCTTGTTACTCAAGGGAGGCCGCAACATACATGGGCATTGACGGAACGCTCCGGGCGGCTGGCGCTGTTGCGCTGCTCCTGGGCATTGCTGGCATGTCTCGTAGCACAGCAACGGACGCGCACGGTGCATACACTCTCCTCGACGAGACCGCCGACGACACATTCAACGTGACCTTCACCCTCACCGCCTCGCCGCCAGGGCGTGCAGGAGCCGAGGCGCAATTCGCCTTCAACATCCTCGACGACACGCACCACTACTACGCCCGGCTCCACGACGGGGAGGCGAGCTTCCTCAAGGTCAACGGGGCGAAGCCCGCTCCCATCGGCGCCGGCGGAGCATTGCCCGAGTCGGATGGCACCTGGGAGCTGACGCTCCAGCGCCGCGGCGCGCGCATGACGCTCCTGTGCAACGGCCGCCGCGTCGCCATGGCCGGCGATGCCGAGTTCCGCCGGGGACGCCTGGGCTCCCGCGCCACAGGCGATGGCATCACCATCACCGACGTCAGCTACCAGGTCGTCGCCCCGCCCCAGATGAGCGACGACTTCATGCGCGAGGGAGACGCGGGCGGAGGCTGGGAGCCCGTCGCGGGAACGTGGCAGAACGCCGGCCCCAAGGGGCCGAAGCCCACGCCGGAGTACTCCGCCAACCCCTTCAGCTACCGCTCCTCGGCGCCGGGGCGATACGGCCTCGCCGTGGCGGGATACTGGTTCTGGGATGCGTATGAGGCCAGGGCGGCCGTCCGCCCCATGGACGACGGCGCCGTCGGCCTCTGCGTCTACTACCAGGACCCGGAGAACTACTATCTCTTCCGCTGGGTCGGCATCGGCGGCGGCCAGGGCCGCAGGCAGCTCCTCCGCGTGCGCGACGGTCAGGGCGTGCCCATCGCCCAGGCCGACGGCGGCTACGACATCGGGCAGTGGTACGTTCTGGCCGCACGCGTCTTCGACGGCCGCCTCCAGGGGCTGATTGACGGCGAGGTCGTGCTCGAGGCCTACGACGAGAGCTTCGGCGAGGGCGCCATCGGCCTCTATGTCGCCGGATGCCGCGAGGCCTACTTCGACGACGTCCGCGTGCAGAGCTTCGACGGGCTGGCCGATGGCTTCGAGCCGCCCTCAGAGGGCCGCTGGACGCAGCTCGCCGGGCAGTGGAAGCTGGATCAGCAGCACTTCTACGGGCAGCCGCGCGCCGCACGCCGTGGCGCTGCCGGGAAGCTCGCCGCCGCCGTCAGCACCTACGGCGATTGGTCTGACTTCACCTTCGGCGCCACCGTGAAGCCCAAGACCGCGAGCGCCGTCGGGCTCCGCTTTGGCTGCCGCGACGACGCCAACTACCACCTGTTCCGCTGGGCCGGCGGCAAGGCGGGGCAGCAGGAGCTCGTGCGCGTGCGCGACGGCGAGCCCACGCTCCTCGCCAGCCGCCCCGGCGCCTACCAGGGCGACCGCATGTACAGGCTCAGCGTCCGCGCCGATGACGGCTATATCCTCGCCGCCATCGACGGCGACCCCGTGCTGGAGGCCGTTGACGCGGAAGCCCGCGGCGGACGCGTCGGGCTGCAGGCCGAGGGCGCCGGCCCGGCGTGCTTCGATGACATTGCCGTGCTCCCCAGACTGCGCGACCCGCACCTCGGCAAGATCCAGCGCCAGTTCGCCCGCGAAGACACCATGACCATGTGGACTCTCGAGGCGGCGGAGTGGCGACGCGACGACGGCGCCTACTGGTACCGAACGCCCCTATTCGCCGACCACGCCATCTCGCTGCAACTTCCGCCGCTGCGGGCCCGGGACGGCGCCCTCCAGGTATTCCTCGGCGCCGACGGCAAGCGCGTTGAGAGCGGCTCCGTGCTGACGCTCGAGAAGAAGCACATCGCCGCACCAATGGCGGCCCGTCTGCAGCAGGCCGGCCAGGTCGTGAAGACGGCCGTCGCACCGGCCACCGAGGGGAAGCAGACGATCAAGCTGCAGCGGAAGGGCTCCTGGATCGTTGCCTCCATCGACGGCCGGGCCCTCCTCAGCTATCAGGCTGCCGGCCCGCACTCGGGCTACTTCGCCGGCTACAAGAGCGACGGGCTGGACGTGGAGAAAGGCTCTCCCCGGGTGACGTCGCCCAACCTCCACGACTACACCTTCTCCTGTGCGCCGACTGACTGGCGTCCGCAGCAGGGCGTGTGGGAGGTGGCCGACAGGTGGGGTTGCGAGCCGGGCTGGGCATGGTTCCGCGGCAGCGGCCACCGCTCCCCCATCATCTGGAGCAAGGCGCGCTATCGTGGCGACCTCGAGCTCCGCTTCTGGTGCGCCTTCCAGCATCCGTACCAGGACAACGGGCCCAGCAACCTCAATGCCACCATCTGCGGCGATGGTGCCAACCTCTGCAGCGGCTACAACTTCATCTTCGCCGGCGATGGCAACGCCGCCAGCAAGATACTCCGCGGAACCGCGGAGGTGATCAAGAACAGCGGCGTCAGGCGCCCGGACAAGAACACCTACCACCGGCACTGGTTCGACGTCCAGATCCGCAGGATCGGCCGCAAGATCACCTACCACGTTGACGGGAAGCGCGTTGGCGAGTACGACGATCCCCGGCCCCTCGACGGCGGCCACATCGCCTTCTGGAGCTACGACGGCAACGGCATCGTCATCGCCCGCGCCAGGCTCTCCTTCGAGGAACGCGTGCCCTGACGCCCGTCCGCCATTCCCAGGTGCAAGTAACGGCGACCATACGATGTGTCCCCGCCATGGGGCTTGGCCCTCACCGCCCGGCGACAGTCAGGACCACGCCGGGCAGCTCCAGCTCCCGCGCCGCGCGGTCGGCCACATCCGTGTGGCTCGCGTCCGTATACCAGTACGCGAAGGACACGCTGTACCGGCCCGGCGGCAGTGTGGACGCCGTAATCGAGATGTATGTGGGTCGCTCCGCCGAAGGCGCTACCCAGCGCATCCCGGCATAGCGCGCATCCCTCTCTACTGCTATGCGCTGCGCCCGCCGCGTGCCGACCGCAATGTCCTCCGGCAGCCGCAGACGCAGCACCTCCTCTGCCGGCCCGTCCCCTCCCCGCAGAACGAACGCCATGTCCTCGAGCCAGTCGTTCCCGTTCGCGTTCTCCACGTTCCGTACGGCAACGGCGAACATGCAGCGGGGGACGTCGTTGCAGATCTGCGGCACGACCAACGTGGCGTCGAGCTCGACGAACTGCCCCGGATCGTAGACCGTCTGCTCCAGGACGCCATAGCCAGCCATGCGCAGCAAGTGGTGTGCTCTCCACTCATGGTACGTCGGCGCCAGCCGTATGCCGATGCACGCCAATGCTGCCAGCCCTGCCAACCCGACCGCTATCACGTCCGCCGCGCGCACCCGGAACTCCAGATACCGCGTCCGCTCCGGCCGCGCCCCAAGGCCTTTGCTCTCCAGCGCCATCGAAAGCCCGCCGGCATTCCGCAGCGCGTACGCCAGCACCGGCACCACCAGCGGGATGCTGGCCCGAATGCGCCGCATGAGCCCGCCCGTGGCCACGTCGTGCCCCCGCGACCGCTGCGCCTGCACCACCGTCGCCGCAGTGGTCGCGAACGTGGGCACGAGGCGAAACGCCAGCGAGAACGCGAGCGCCATCATCTGCGGCAGCCGCAGCGACCGCAGCCCGGCGGCGAACTCCTCCGTGCGCGTGCTGCACAGCAGCGCCAGTCCCGCCATGAGAAACGCGTTGATCCGCAGCCCCATCGCCAGCCCATAGACGAACGACGGCATCGACCACGTAATCGGCTCGTACTCGCCCGGCTCGCCCAGCCCCCGCTGGAACAGCGACCACAGCAGCGTCGTGAAGAAGAAAATCACCGCCCCGAACTTCCACACCCGCCGCAGGTTGCCCAGCCCGTTGGCCGCCCACACCAACGCCAGCGCCAGCGCGAGCACCAGCAGCTCCCACAGCGGATCACGGAACGCCATGGCCGCCGCGAACACCAGCACCAGCGCGATCACCTTCGCCGCCGGATGCAGGCGATGCAGCGCCGACGGCTTGTCCACGTACAGGAACGTTGCCATTGTCTCATCATGTGGCGCGGCCTGCCGGGCTGCGACCCGTCACTGCCAGACAAGCTGTCTGGCCCGCACTACCCGTCCCGCCGCACACACCTCGCCATCTCCGCCGGCGTCACGAACGCGGACCCACAGAGCTGGCTTGAGAGCCTGCAGATGTCGGTCTGTCGCAGCGATGCCCGACCCAGCAGCTCCCCATCCCCGAACACCTCCCGCACCGCCGCATCCGCCAGCACCCGCCCCTCCGACATCAGCACCACTCGGTGCGCGTACGTGGACGCGGCCCACATCGAGTGCGTGATGACGATGACGGTGTGGCCGGCCTCGTTCAGCCGCCGCAGGAGATCCATCATCGACTTCTGCTGCACGCCGTCCAGCCCCGTCGTCGGCTCGTCCAGGATGATCACCTGCGGACGCGCCGCCAGCGCCGACGCCACCGCCACCCGTTGCCTCTCCCCCTTGGTGAGCACGAACGGGTCCCGCGCCTCGTACCCCACCAGGTCGACGGCCTCCAGCGCCTCGCGCACGCGGTCGCCGATCTCCGCGGCCGGCACACCGAGGTTCCGCGGCCCGAAGGCCACCTCGTCCTCCACCCGATCCATGAATATCTGGTGATCCGGGTTCTGGAACACGTATGCCACCGTGCGCGCCAGCTCGGCCACCGGCGCGTCCGTCGTGGGCTGCCCCGCGATGAGCACTGCCCCGTCGCCCGGGTGCAGCAGTCCATTCAGGTGCTTGGCCAGCGTCGTCTTCCCGCAGCCGTTCTGTCCCAGAATCGCCACGAACTCGCCTCGGCGCACATCCAGCGAGACGCCGCTGAGCGCATCGTGCCCATCGTAACTGAAGCTCACGTCCCGGATGGAGACGATGACGTCTCCGTACTGCTCCGCCCGCCTCGCGTCCGCCCCGCGCACTGCGCCAAGGCGCGCCTCGTCCACACTCCAGCTACCCGCCCGCAGAATCTCGGCGGCGGCCCCCACCTCGAGCGGACGCTCCTCGTGGCCCATCGCCGCAAGCAGCGCCGGCATGTCCAGCGGCCGGATGCCCAGCTCCCACGTCCGCTCCGGAGCCGACAGGAGCTCTCCCGGCGGCCCGTCGTAGGCTACCGCACCCTCCGCGAGCACCAGCAGGCGATCGGCCCCTGCCACCTCCTCGGTCTCGTGCTCCGCCATCAGCGCCGTCTTGCCCTGCGCCCGCAGTTCCGCGACCACCGCGAGCACGTCGGCCCGACCGACCGGGTCAAGATCCGTCGTCGGCTCGTCCAGCACGAGGATCTCCGGCCGCGCCGCCAGCACGGACGCGATGGCCAGCCGTTGCTTCTCCCCGCCCGACAGCGTCGCCGGATCGCGTCCCGCCATGTGCGCGAGGTTGACCGCCTCCAGCGCCTCCCGAATGCGCGCGTCCATCTCGCGCCGCGGCACGAGCAGACTCTCCAGCCCGAAGGCCACCTCCGACTCCACGTCACTGGAGAAGAGCTGCGTCTCGAAGTCCTGGAACACGAGCCCCAGCGTCGCCACGAGCTCACTGACCCGATGCGGGGCTATATCGCTGCCGTTCAGCCTCACCGTGCCGCCGAGGGTGCCGGGGAAGAACCGGGGGACGAGCCCGTTGAGGGTGAAGCACATCGTGGATTTGCCGGCGCCCGTGCGCCCCATCAACGCGACGAACTCCCCGCCCCGCTGCACGAAGTCAACATCCCGCAGAGCCGCCTCGCGGCCGCTCTCGTACGTGAAGGCGACACCGTCCAGCTCGATGGCCACGTCCGCGGCGTCGTGGCCTGCCTCTGTCTCACGCGGCCGCACAGGCACTTCCACGGCGTATCACCCGTCCGCCGACGTAGAAGATCAGCAGACATGCCGCCACCGCGATCACCGCTCGCAGGATCCCCGGCAGTGGCACCACCACCGGCAGCGCGAGCGCGATCCCAGCGGCCACTCCCATCGCGAACACAACGGCCGCCGGGGCCAGCCGCGCCAGGACGAAACTGCCCAGCACGGTCACGGCCGTGCACAGCCCGGCGATCTGGAGTATCGTGATGTCGCGCGGCAGCTCCAACTGCCCGAACAGCATGGCCGCCGCAGCGGCCACGCCCACCCCCGATCCCAATGTCACCACGATCCCGCCCACGGGCGCCAGCGGCCCTCCACCTATGTCCTCGGGCTCCATGATCTGCTCCTGCAGCAGCCCCCAGGATTTCGCCAGCCGGTACAGCACCGGCAGCAGCGGCGGCCCGAGCACCGACGCGATCAGGGCGTTGTTCAGGAAGATG
>JASFTE010000148.1:0-9123 GCA_050114035.1 Armatimonadota bacterium
GAGCGCGTCCGCGCCGACATCGGCGCCGACTCGCTCGTGTACCAGAGCTACGGAGGTCTCGTGCGGAGCATTGGTCTTCCGCGCGACGCCCTCTGCGATGCGTGCATAACCGGGGAGTACCCGACGTCCTGGGGCGCCAGAGTGCGCGACTACGCCGAGCGCCGTCGCGGCGCCCTCGTGGCCAGACGCAGCTACGAGGCCATCGAGGAGGAGCTCCGCGAGGAGGAGATAATCGGCAGATAGCCGCCCGCGACTGGCCGCTACTTCCCCCACCTCTCATACATCACGATCTCTTTCATCGCCATCCGGTTCTTCGGCCCGGGGGCGACGGCGGGGTAGCCCACGGTGATGAGCTCCACGACGCGCACCTCGTCCGGGATGCCGAGGATCTCCTTCACCCGCGCCTCATCGAAGGCGCCGATCCAGCACGTGCCCAGGCCCTCCTCGACGGCCTGCAGCGCGATGTGCTCCAGGGCGATGGCCACGTCGATGGGATACGAGAGCTGGCCACAGGGCATGACGTGCTCGACGTGCTCAGCGCAGGCGACGATGACCACGGGCGCCTCGCCCACGAACCGCTGCTCTCGCGCCGCGTGCATCAGCGCCTCCCGCGTCGCCTCGGTCGCGACCACCACGAAGCGCCACTCCTGCCGGTTGCCCGCCGAGGGCGCCAGCCGCGCCGCCTCCAAAAGCCGCTGCAGCTTGTCGGGCTCAACGGACTTCTGCAGGTAGCTGCGGACGCTGAATCGATTCTGGATGGCCTCCATCACGGTCATGGCGATCTCTCCTCCCGCGGTGGCCGGTGACCGGCGGCGAGCCGGACGCCGGACGTGCTCTGACCTCTCGGTTCTCCGCAGCCGTGCATTGGGCCTGCCCCGGTGGGAGGGGCAGACGTGCATCAACGAGCAGGACGTTGGCGGGCGCATGCGGAATAGACCGGTAACGACTTGGCGAATGGACGGAGGTGGCGAACATGGCCCCGGAGCAGGAGGCTGTGGAAGGCAGGCTCGTCGGCACCATCACGCATTTCTTCGGCAACATCAGCGTCGGCATCATTGAGTTGACCGACACCGTTCGTGTCGGCGACACAATCCAGATCAAAGGCGCGACGACGGACTTCACACAGTCTATCGCCTCCATGCAGGTGGAGCACGAGGCTGTGGAGGAGGCCGCCGCGGGACAGACCATCGGCATCAAGGTGGACGAGCGCGTCCGCGAGGGCGACGAGGTCTTCATCGTCTGAGTGGGCAGCGCAACTCACGGGCGACGGCTGCGAGCGCACGTGGCTTTGTGGCGCCGCGGCGCCTTCGGTGGTCGTTGACCCTTGACCACCAATCCCTGACTATTCCCCGGAGGCAGGCACCATGTCCATCGGCTGGGGAGTTGTGGGCGCCGGCGGCATCGCCGACCGACGCACGATACCCGAAGGCATCATCCCGGCACGCAACGGCACGCTCGAGGCGATCATGGAGCCCGTGCCCGACCGCCTCGCGGAGCTGCGCGTCAAGTACGCGGACGCGGCTCCGTGCGAGACGCTCGATGAGCTCCTGGCCCGCGACGGCGTCGAGGCCGTCTACATCGCCTCGCCGCCGAAGTTCCACGCCGAGCAGACCATCGCCGCCGCCCGAGCCGGCAGGCACGTCCTCGTGGAAAAGCCCATGGCCATGACGACGGCGGAGTGCGAGCAGATGGTCGCGGCGTGCGACGCGGCGGGCGTGAAGCTCGGCGTCGGCTTCATGATGCGCTACCACGCCTGCCACCGGCGCATACAGCGGATGCTTGCCGATGGCCTCCTGGGCACGCCGGTGATGGGCCGCGCGGAGCTCACGTGCTGGTACCCGCCCATGGAGGGCGCCTTCCGGCAGATCCCGGCCGAGGGGGGCGGCGGCGCCTTCATGGACATGGGGAACCACTGCATCGATCTGCTGGAGATGCTGTTGGGCAGGACCACCGAGATCGCCCTGCTGACGGCCAACCGGGTGCAGGACTACGAGGCCGAGGACACCTCCGTGGCGACGCTTCGCTTCGAGAGTGGCGCCGTGGGCATCATCGACGCCCACTTCAACATCCCCGACGCCGCCTCGCGGAACATGCTGGAGGTCTACGGCTCCATGGGCAGCGTCACCACCCAGGGCACCATCGGCCAGATGTCCACCGGTACCATCCACGCCCTGCTGCAGGAGGAGGCGGCCGGCTACGACGCCCAGCAGGAGCGGGAGCCATCCGTGAACGAGCAAGTCATCGAGCCCGAGCCGGTGAACATGTACCAGGGCCAGATCGAGGACATGGGCGAGGCTGTGGCTGAGGGCCGCGCCCCGGGCGTCAGCGGCGAGGACGGCCTCTGGAATCACCGCGTCGTGCTAGCCGCGTACGAGGCGGCGAAGACGGGGAAGGTCGTCCGCCTGGAGCAGTAGTACCCCAGCACCAGTTCACGCCACGCAGGAGGCACAACGTGGACATCGGTCCCGGCCTTATCGTCGTGCTCGCCCTCGTGCTTGGGGCTGAATTCGTCAACGGCTTTACCGACGCACCCAACGCCATCGCCACCGTCGTCGCGACCCGCGTGCTGCGGCCGTATCACGCAGTGATCTTGGCGGCAATCTTCAACCTCGTTGGCGCCATGTGTGGTCTGGCGGTGGCGAAAACGATCGGGAAGGGCATCGTCGAGACGGAGGCCATCAACCTCGCCACCGTCGGGGCCGCCATGACGGGTATTATCGTGTGGAGCACTGTGGCCTGGGTCTATGGCCTCCCCACGAGCGAGAGCCACGCATTGGTGTCGGGGCTGGCGGGAGCCGCCTTGGCCAACGCCGGGCCGGAGGTGCTGCTGGCGGCAGGCTGGCGCAAGGTCCTCATCGGAATAGGCTTCTCGACCTTCCTCGGCTTTGGCGGCGGCCTCGTCCTCATGATCCTGCTCTACTGGGTGTGCCGCCGTCTCACCCCGCGCACGGTGAAGGCTGTCTTTGGGCGCCTCCAGATGCTGTCCGCCATGTTCATGGCCTTCGGCCACGGCACCAACGACGGGCAGAAGTTCATCGGCGTGTTCACCCTCGGCCTCGTGCTTGGCGGCGTGCTGCCCGACTTCGAGGTGCCCAGATGGGTAATACTGGTCTGCGCCGGAACGATGGGGGTAGGTACCGCCTTTGGAGGCTGGCGCATAATACGGACGATGGGCATGCGCTTGACGAAGCTGGAGCCCGTGCACGGCTTTGCCGCCGAGACCGGCGCTGCCTGCGCGATCCAGCTCGCCTCGGTCCTCGGCATACCCGTCAGCACAACTCACACCATCAACACATCCATCATGGGCGTGGGAGCCACCAGGAGGCTGTCGGCGGTCAAGTGGGGAGTGGGGAAGGAGATCGTCACCGCCTGGATACTGACCTTCCCGGTCTGCGGCGCGATAGCGTGGGTGATCGCCCAAATCGTCAAGCTCTTCAGCTAGTGGTTCTACGCGTTCTTCACTACTGCAGCCTCGACCTCGTTCACCGTGTCTTCGCAGGAGTCAATCGCCTCTTCGATGAACTCGTAGATCTCCTTCCACTTCATCACGTGAATCGGGTCGGGCGTTCCCCGGAACAGATCCGCCAGCCCAGCCTTGAGCACCCTGTCCCCCTCGTTCTCCAACTCGTTCACCTTCGCGCAGTACTCATTGGACTCGGGCGAGATCTGGTCGAGCTCCTGCATGATCGAGTGCAGCTCCTCGGTGGACTCGACCAGCACTGCCGCGAGCTGCTTCGCCGGCTCCGTCGCCTCCGTCAGGTCGTACAGGGCGTAGCGCTCGACGGCGCCATGCGTCATGTCTACTATCTCATCGAGCGCCTCGGTGACGCGGAGGATGTCCTCGCGCTCGAACATCGCCGGCGTCATGAATGTGGCGTTCAGACGCCGCACGGCCTCGTGGGTGATGTTGTCGCCCTCGTGCTCTAGCGCCTCGATCTGCTTCACAGCCTCAGCGGGTGCGAGTTCACCACCGAGCAGCCCCACCAGCACGTGCGCGCCCTTCGCCGCATTCTCGGACGCGCGCTCGAACAGAACGAAGAAGTTCTCCTCTCTGGGAACGAAGCTCCGGATAGCTTTCTGGACGCCGTCCAGTGCTTTGCGGGCTGGTCCTCGTTCCATCGCAGTGGCTCCTCCTCTGTGCTGCTCTGATCGCGTGCTTCTGCCCCCCCACGGCAGTGTCCTCCCCTCGTGGCCGACTCGTCCGGAGCGCCAGGGCTGACTACCGTACAGTATCGGCCGCATCGCAGGAAGGCACGAGGGCCACGGCGGCGAATCTCACTGACTGTACCCGTGCCGTCGTTGTGCACCGTGGAGCCACGGGCCTGCGATCGCCCCCGGCCCCGGTGCAGCCCACGTCAACCGGGCGGACCGAGAGCGCCGATGAAGTACGAAGACACCCTCATGCGACCCGAGGTGCGCCGCCTCTACTACCGGCGCCTGCGCGAGATGTCGGTGGAGCAGAAGATCCGCATGGTCTCCGATCTTCACGAGACGGCGAAGGCGCTCCTCCGGGCGGGGGTGGAGCTCCAGCATCCTCGCCTGAGCCACGACGCGGTCGAACAAGAGGTGCGACGGAGGATGCGCAGGTGACCCAGCAGGAGATCCTACTCGATGTGGCCACACGCCTTGAGGGCCTGGGCATCAAGTGGATGCTGGTTGGCTCATGGGCCTGCAGCACGTGGGGACGACCTCGGTTCACGCACGACGTCGACATGCTCGTCGCACTCCGCGCGGACGACATCGCCGCGCTCGTCACCGCGGTCCGCGATCACTACCACGTCACGCACGAGATGCTCGCCGACGCCATCTTCCGAGGCACACCGGCCAACCTGATCCACATGGAGGCCGCCGAGAAGGTGGACGTTTGGGTGGTCGGCGACGACGAGTATGCGGTAACAAGCCTCGCGAGGCGTCGGCGCGCAACCGTGTCCGGCGCCTGCGTATGGGTCAGTTCGCCGGAGGACGCCATTCTCGCGAAGCTCCGCTGGCTCCGCATGGCCGAGGGTCGCCAGCACTACGAGGATGCGCTCGGCGTCGCAACCGTCCAGTGGGGTAGTCTCGACCTCGCGTACCTGCGCGAGTCGGCCGACAGGCTCAGTCTTGCGGAGGAGCTTGATCGACTGCTCAGGGAGGCAGAACAGGCGACCTCCTAGCGGCGCCGACTCCGCCTCGCCGCAACTTGGCCCGACCATCCGTCGAGGAGTTCCGCTGCCGTCCGCGAACCTACCCGCGGCACACTGCCCACTAACCACTCGCCATTGGCCGCATCGGCCGATGTTTCCCTTGCCATGGACCGCCGCCGATTCATCCAAACCGGCGCCGCCGCTGCCGCGGGCATCCTGGCCGCCCGAGGCGGTGACGCTCGCCCCGTGCGGGGCAACGCGTCGCGCTGGCACTCAACCTCCACCGTGAAGGAACCGGAGACCATGACCATTCGTGACTACCTGTGCCGCGAGGCCAGGCGCATCAGCGATGAGGCCCTGTCCGGGCTCACCGATGCAGCCGCCTGGGAGCGTCTCATCCCCGAGCGCCGCCGGCAGTACATGGAGATGATGAACCTCCAGGACCTGCCGCCCGATGGAAACCGCCGCCCGCCGCTGAATCCGCGGGTCACCGGCACGCTGGAGCGCGATGGCTACCGCATCGAGAAGCTGTACTACGAGAGCCTCCCCAAGCTCTACGTCACCGCCAACCTCTATGTCCCGACGAACGTCACGGGCCGGGCGCCCGGCGTCATATACGTCTGCGGGCACTCGGGGACGCAGAAGGTCAACTACCAGGCACACGCGCGCCGCTTCGCCCAGCTCGGCTTCGTGACGCTCATCGTGGAGACGGTGCAGCTCGGCGAGGTGCGCGGGCACCATCATGGCTGCTATCGCGAGGGCTGGTGGCACTGGTACAGCCGCGGCTACACGTCGGCGGGCATCGAGCTGCTCAACGGCATCCGCGGCCTCGACCTGCTGCAGGAGCGGGCGGAGGTGGACCCGGAGCGGCTCGGCGTCACCGGCATATCCGGCGGCGGCGCCATGAGCTGGTGGTTGGCCGCCGGGGACGAGCGCATCAAGTGCGCCGCGCCCGTGTGCGGCACGGCGACCCTTGCCTCACATATCATCGACCGCACCATCGACGGCCACTGCGACTGCATGTGGTGGATCAACACCTACCTCTGGGATCTGGCCGATGTCGGCGCGCTCATCGCGCCGCGGCCGCTCATGATCGCCTCGTCCGATCGCGACGGCATATTCACCATCGCATCCATCCGCGAGGTGCACGAGCGCCTGAGGCTGCTCTACGAGGCCCTGGGGGCCTCCGCGGACCTCGCCCTCGTCGAGACGCCGGGGCCGCACTCGTACCACGAGCGCTCGCGCACGGCGATCTTCTCCTGGTTCCTGCACCATCTGCAGGGCAAGAAGGTTCCGCCCGAGGAGGTCGGCGACATAGACGACTCCGAGGCGGCGCAGGAGTCCGAGGACGACCTGCGGGTGTTCGCCAGCGGCCCGCTGAAGGAGGACCGCACGCTCACCATCCACGACGACTTCCGCGAGGTCGCCGGCCCGCCCGAGGTGGCCGACAGAGAGGCCGTCGCGGGCACGCGCGACGAGCTCGTCGGCACGCTGCGCGAGAGGACCTTCGGGTTCTTCCCCGCCGAGCCCGTCGCCGTCGATGCCCGCGTGGCGTTCGAGTTCCGCTCCGGCTCCTCGCACGGCTACCGCTTCGGCTTCACGCCCGAGGGCGGCTGGCGCCTCCATGGGCGGCTCGTCATCGGCAACGACGCGGAGAAGCCGGCTCCTGCGGTCCTGTCCCTGTGGTCTCCCGGCGACTCGCGCAACGATGCGCGCAGCTTCGCCGGCCGCGTTCGGGCGCCGTGGGCCAAGATCGAAGTGGAGCCCCGGGGTACGGGGGAGACCTCCTGGGGCCAGGAGCTGCAGTGGCACATCCGCCGCGCCGCCGCGTGGACCGGGCGCACCATCGCCGGCATGCAGGTCTACGACACGCTCCGGGCGCTCGAGGCGGTCCGGAGCCTGCCCGACGTTGACGAGGGCCGCGTGGCGCTGGCGGCCCGCGGCGAGATGGCTGCCGTCGCTCTGTACGCGGCGCTGCTGGACGGCGATCTCGCGGCCCTCATCCTCGAGTCCCCACCGGCGACGCAGAACGAGGGGAGCAATCCCGACGGCTCCGGCCCGGCCATCGAGATGCTCAACTGCCTCCGCTATACCGACCTGCCATACGTGGCGGGCCTTCTCTGCCCGCTCGAGATCGTATTCGTCGGCGAGCGCCCGGGAACGTACGACTGGGCCAGGGACCTCTACGCCCGCCTTGGCGTGCCGGGCAGGTTCCACGAGGTGGGCGACGTTCGGGAATGGCGCCCGTAGCGCCCCGCTCAGCCGCCGACGGCGGGGAGCCCGAGGAAGGTGATCACGCCGAGCGAGGCGAGGGTGACGACGACGCCGGCGATGAGCACGCCGAGGATGACACAGCCCAGCGACTTGTAGAAGTCCAGCCCCAGCACGACCGCGATCATCGAGCCCGTCCACGCTCCGGTAACCGGCAGCGGTATCGCGACGAAGAGGGCAAGCCCGAACACCCCGTACTTGTCCACGATCCCGCTCTTGCGCCGCGCCCGTGCGAACAGCCAATCAAAGAAGCGCCCCAGCGGCGGCCATCGCCCCAGCGTCCTCGCCGCCGGCTCCGCCCACAGCAGGATGGGTACCACCGACAGCACGTTGGCGACGACGGCAAACAGGAAGGTGCGCCACACGGGCATGTCCAGCACGAAGCCGGCCGGTATGCCCCCGCGCAGCTCGCTCACGGGCAGGGCCGAGAGGATGATCACGATCAGATCGGGCGGAATCCCCCACCCGCGCAGCGCCTCTTGGATGGCTTCGGACATGTCTGCCTCGAGTACCTCGACACGAGTCCGCGCGCCATTCTCTCGCTCGTGCTGTCGCACCTTCCATCATACCACACGCATGCCGTCGCCGCAGCGGCAAGAGGAAGCACGGCGCTGACCCGGAACCTCCATGTGGCGGCGCTCTGTCTGCCCATCCGGGAGAGGCGGCGCCGCCGGCGACTCCACGTGAATTGAGGCGAGAACACGATGAACATCGCCCTCACCATAGCCGGCTCAGACTCCAGCGGGGGAGCGGGCATACAGGCCGACCTGAAGACCTTCGCGGCCCTGCGCGTGTACGGAATGTCGGTGCTCACGGCCGTGACGGCGCAGAACACCGTGGGCGTCCAGGCCGTTCACGAGCTGCCCCCGGAGTTCGTCATCGAGCAGCTCGACTCGGTCATGGACGACATTGGCTGCGATGCCTGCAAGACGGGGATGCTGGCCACCGAGAAGATCATCGAGGCGGTGGCGGCAGGGGCGAAGCGGCACGGCATTGAGCAGTTGGTGGTGGACCCGGTGATGGTGGCTCAGAGCGGCGATCCGCTCATCCGCCAGGATGCCCAGGCCGCCCTCGTGGAGCATCTCGCCCCGCTGGCCCTGGTCATCACGCCGAACATCGCCGAGGCGGAGGTCCTCGCCCAGATGCCCATCGACGAGCCCGAGGACCTCCAGCGCGCCGCCCGCGCCATTGCCGACCTCGGCCCCGAGTACGTGGTCATCAAGGGCGGTCACAGGGCCGGCGCCGCCATCGACATCGTGTTCGACGGCGATGACATCATGGAGCTGGAGGCGGCCCGCATCGAGACTCCCAACACCCACGGCACCGGCTGCACCTTCTCGGCCGCCATCGCCGCCGAGCTCGCCCGGGGAGAGGGCGTGCTGGACGCAATCGGCCTCGCCAAGCAGCACGTCACCGCAGCCATCGCCGCGTCTCTGGACATCGGCGCCGGCAGCGGCCCGACCAATCACCTGGCCATCGGGCAGCCGCTCTGAGGGAACCCAGATCGTGCGGCCTATGGCTCCCCCTTCGCGTCGTCCTTCTCTGGCGGCGCCTTCCTCTCTTTCAGTACAGGCGGCACGATCCTGATCGTCCCCCGCCCGCGCCCGTCTGGCAGGCGGAACTCGTATCTGTATTGCCCCGGGCCCTTCGGCACGACGCGCGGCCACACGTCCTGCAACTCGCCCCCGGGCGGGATGATGATGGCCCCCTCGCCGCCCGCGCCGGGGGG
>JASFTE010000149.1:0-9110 GCA_050114035.1 Armatimonadota bacterium
CCACCGCGACACAATAGCCCGCAGCACGTCGAGGAACTGTCGGCCGCGATGGCGGAAGCCGGCCCAGTTGCGGCCGGTGCGGCGGTGCTCGAAGTTGCATGCGACCTCGACGACGCGGAAGCCGGCGCGCACGGCGTCGATGGTCATCGCGGTCTCGACGCCGAAGCCCGGCGCGAGCGGCCGGAGTGCGGCGATGACCTCGTGCCGCATGGCGCGCTGACCGGACATGGGCCAGCGGGGATCGCAGCCGCAGAGCCAGCGGATCCCGCGCCGCGAGAGCCCCTGGGCGAGGCCGAAGCCGGAGCGCTTCCTCCCCTCGGGGAATCGTGCAATCGCCAGATCGGCCTCGTCGGCGAGTATGGCGCTCAGGAGCTTGCCGGCCTGGTTGGCCGTCGGGCCCAGGTCCGCGTCGAGCAGGAGGACGATGTCACCGTCGGCGCGCTGCAGTCCGGCCTCGAGGGCGGCGCCCTTCCCCTGGTTGTGCGGGAGGCGGACGACCTCCGCCCCGGCTCCTTCGGCCACTGCCGCCGTGTCGTCCTCCGAGCCGTCGTCAACGACGACCGTGCGGGCGACCTCGGGTGTGCGGGCGAGTGCCTCGAGGGTCTCGGCGATGCGCTCCGCCTCGTTGTGTGCCGGCACAATGGCGACGACGTTGGGGTGCGCGCTGCTCATTCGCCAACGGCCACCAGCCTGTCATACAGCGCCCCGCCGGGAGTGCTCATGGGCCCGCAGTTGCAGACGTAGTTGCCGGGGGTCATCCCGAGCCTGTCCGCGAAGGTCCGCCACATCTCTTCGGTCTCCAGGCACAGGGCGACGACCGTGTCCGGGCTCGCGCGCCGGATCTCGCCGATGAGGAAGTCGAACATCACCGCGCGCGCATCGTGGGGCATGGGCCGGCCGCCGCCGCTCGTGTAGCCGCGCTCGCGGACGAAGGGCGCCGCCGCCTCCATGGCTGCCACGAAGTCCTCGTCCAGCAGGGAGCAGTCCAGGCACTCCCGCGCTTCGTCCACGTCCATCCAGCCGAAGGCGCAGAGCGAGATGACGTCCGGCTTCGTCCGCTCGAAGATGAGGCGGATCAGCTCCGCGTTCTCCTCGCGCCAGTTCTTCACCGGGATGATGGGCGAGAAGCGAAACCGGACGATGTAGCCCGCCTCCTGGCACCGCCGCGCGGCCTCGATCCGCGCCTCCATGGAGGCGGTCTGCTCCTCAAAGATGTCGGTCTGCGTGCGCGCGCCGATGCTCCACTGCAGGATCGTGCGCCCGCGATGCTCCAGGTCGAGCAGGAAGTCCACGTTGTCGCTCTTGCCGGCGTAGATCTCCAGGTACTGGTGCTCGCTCCGCGCGAAGTAGTCCACGAGCAGGTTCGACGCGCCGTACTCGGGCTCGAAGCACAGCACGTCGGTCTGGTTGTCCCACTTGTACAGGCGCTGGTCGGGCGCGAGCTCCAGCCACTCGTCCAGGCGCCCGCAGTACTCCTCCATGTTGAGCAGCACGCGGATCAGGCCGCCGAGGCCGCAGTAGTGGCAGCGGAAGGGGCAGCCGGCGATGCTGTGGAGTTGGTAGGCGGATTGGCAGACGATGCCTTTCCTCGACCGGCGCCACTCCGGCTCGCCGTCGGGCCGAAACCAGCAGGTGTGGTAGCCGAGGAGGTCGCGGGCTCGGAGGTCGGGGTGGCGCTCGGCGCGCTCGCGCTGGCGCTCCGCGTCGTGGAACTTGGCCGTCGTGAAGACGATGTCGGGATCGCGCCGGTCCTTGATGGTCCCCCATTTGGCTGTGCGCGCCCAGCCGCGCTCGGCGGCGATGCGAGCCAGGGCGGCGTCATCCGCGGCGGTCTCGACGGAGTCGCACTCGATGCAGGCGAGCATCCGTTCCAGGCGCGCGGCGCACTCGGGGCGGTCGTGGACATCCGCCGTGACGTAGACGTTCTCGGGCGACAGCTCGTTCATGCGGCGTATGCCTCCCGTGGGGGCGCGGCGCCCGCTTTCCCCGCCGGGGTCGCTCCTACTTCTTCAGCCGCTTGGCCGCCCACAGAATCGACCGATGCACGAGGGTGCGGTAGTTCTCGTCGTTGTACGCGTGCTGATCGTGCCCGCCCTGCAGCACTGCGACCCGCGCCTTGCCGTACGTCTTCGTCCAGCCGATTGTCTCGGCGCTCTCGGGATGGTCCACCGTCAGCAGCGAGTGCACATCCGGGCTGATCCAGTAGCCCCCGTACGCCTCGTCGTGGATCTCGAAGTCCTCCAGCCCCCTTGTGATGGGGTGCTCCGGGTCGGCGATGTGCACCTTGAGGTCCACGCCGTGCTTGAACGTTGACTTCGGCAGCTTCTCCCCGTCCATCTCTCCCTCGGCGAGCATGTACTTGCCGCCCACGATGCGGGCGTACTCGGGCCACTGCTGGTACGAGGCGATGGCGTGGTGCAGTACGACGAGGGGCTTGCCCCGTTTGAGGGTGGCCACGAGCTGCGCCTTCTGCTCGTCCGTGATCTTCTGGACCATGTCGTACAGCACGATCACATCGTAGCTCTTGCGCTGCTCGGGCGCGTATGAATCGTTGGCGTCCGGGTGCTGCACCTCGCGCCACTCGACATCGGCGAAGCTGTCGAACATGGCGAAGAACGGGTCGCGCTGGAAAGCGTGCCCGCCGGTCACGACGAGCGCCCGCAGTTTGCCTTTGGCCGGCGCCGCATCCGCCGGCAGCCCGATCAGGACGCCGCAGCACATGAGGGCGGTGAGCATTGTGGTTCTCATTGCGAACACATCTCCTCTATCCCGTCATTTGGCCGGCCAGCCGTCACGCCTTCGGCAACACCCACGGCTTGCGGTACTTCTTGGTCACCAGGGCATTGGCTTCCTTGTCCCCGACGATCCGCTCTCTGTCGGCGTCCCAGTGAATCTTGCGGCCGACCTTCCAGGCGATGTTGAGCAGGTGGCCCGGGTTGGTGCCGTGATGTCCGGCCTCCACGTCGGCGAAGGGCTTTGTGTGGTTGCGGACGTTCCGGATGAACACCTCGGCATGGTTGGCGCCCGCACCGCGGAACTCATCGACGACTTCGCCGAAGCCCTTGCCATCCTTGGCCTCGGCCGTGATCGTGTAGCCTGTGCGCGAGAGCAGCATTGAGGCCTCCGTCCCGAAGAAGAGCTTGGCGTGGGTGGGGGCCTCGCGCCGGCACCCGGCGCGGAAGGAGTAGTGCATGAGGAAGCCCTTCTTCGCCACCGGACCGGGGCCGTACTCACAGATGCCCGAGAAGGTGTCGGGCCACTGGGTGTTGGTGTCCTCGAAGCACATGAAGCCGCCCATGGCCGTGGCCGAGATCGGCTCCGTGACGCCCATGCACCAGTTGACGATGTCGTAGTGGTGCACGGCCCAGTCGAGCTGCCAGCCGCCGCCGAAGTCGAAGTACCAGTAGTGCCGGCTGATCTTGTTGGGGTTGTAGGGCTGAGCCGGCGATGGGCCGACCCAGAAGTCCCAGTCGAGCCCCTCGGGCGGATCGGAGTCCGGCGGCGAGCCGAAGCCGGGGTAGAAGTAATCGTGGTCCCAGACCTTCACCTCCGAGATCTCGCCCAGTGCCCCCGACTGGATCGTCTCGGCCGCCTTCTGGTAGTGCTCCCAGCTCCGCTGCTGCGTGCCGATCTGGACGATGCGGTCGCAGCGCTTCGCCGCCTCGACTGCCGCCCGGCCCTCGCCGATGGACGTGCCCAGCGGCTTCTCGACATACACGTCCTTGCCGGCCTCGCACGCGTGGATGGTCGGCAGCACATGCCAGTGGCCGTTGGTGCCCACGATGACGGCGTCTATGTCCTTGTCCTCGAGCAGCTGGCGGTAGTCGTGGTACGTGCGGACCTTCTCCCCGCCGGCCTCCTTCTGCCCCTGGAGCATCCGCGGTTCGTTGACGTCGCAGACGGCGACCATCTGCACGCCGGGCACGCGCATGTGCTCCCGCATCACTCCCCGCCCGCGCCCGCCGCAGCCGATGAGGCCCATGCCGACGGTCTCGTTCGGGCCCGGTTGGGCCCGCACGGTCCGGGGCACATCGGCGGCAAGCGCGGCGGCGGCACCCGCCGTAGCCGCCGATCGCCTCACGAACTCCCGCCGAGTGAGAGCGTCGTCGTTTGCCATCTTCCCAGGCCCCCAAGTCGATGAATGACAGATCCCGACAATCCACGCATCACTTCTCACCATGCCGCTGTCCTTACTCTTCGCCTCGCCGACACGCGGCTCCTGTCGGGAATGGGCACGATCGCCACTCGCTTCGGCATGGCCCGCGGGCGGCTGCAGGATGACGCTGCTGCCGTCGGATCGCCGGGTCCGGAGTGCCTACCTGTTCGAGATCAGCAACATGTACTCGTGCTCCTTGCCGGGGCGGAGGCGCTTCAGCACATTGTACTCTCGCGGGTCGGGCCGGTGCAGGTACCGCCAGCGGCCGAGGGTGCGGAGGCGGAGAGTCGAGGAGAGGCCGAGCTTGCGATAGTCTGCCTCGTCTATGGCCACGCAGGCGGGCGCGGGGGCCCGCCGCAGGAAGGCCCTGAGCTTCGCCGGGTCTCGCAGCGGCTCGACGCGCTGCCGGGCGTAGAAGGGCAGGCTGGTTTTACGCAGGGGAACGTTCTCCGAGCCCATGTTGTAGGCGCCGATGCGCTCGGGGCTCTCGCGGGCGATGACCTTCGCGATCTCCCGGTACGGGCGTATCGTCTCGACGCGGGGCCACACATGCGAGAGCAGGAGCACCTCGAAGGCCATCATGAGGCAGGCGAGCATGAGCAGCAGCTCGGGCGTCTCGGGCCAGCGGCGGCGCAGACCGATCCACAGGAGCGCGGCGACGGCCGCCGGCCCCGCCCAGAAGCCCGCCTCCCATCCTGCAGCCGGCGCTACTTCCACCAGGACGAAGGCGACGGCGGCGAGCAGGAGGAGCATGGAGCACACGGCGAGGAATCCGGCCAGCCGACCGACGATGCGACTGCCGCGCGCGGGTCTCTCGGCGAGGCGGGCGAACATGTGCGCCACCACGAGGGCCGCCGGCATGTGCAGGGGCATGATGTAGTGCCCGGCCTTGTCGCGCGCCACGGAGAAGAAGACGAACCAGCCGATCAGCGCCGCCCAGCAGAAGCGCAGGCCCGTCCCGCCTGCCCCGCGCCGGCGGCCCCGGAGCAGCGCGTAGAGCCCGGCCGGCGCCACGAGCAGCGCCCAGGGGAAGAACTCCACGGGCCAGACGCTGGTGTACCACAGCGGCCCGCGCTTCGGCGCAAAGCTCGTGTACCGCTGGATGTTCTCCTCCAGCAGCAGCAGTCGGATGGGCTCGAGGCCGTGGATCTGATACACGGCCACGTACCATGCGGCCGGGATGGCCACGGCCAGTGGAATGCCCCACCACAGCCCGAGACGCTTGAGCGCCCGCAGATTGCGGTTGACCAGGAGGAAGAGCAGGCCCGCCAGAGCCGGGAGCGCTATCCCGCCCGGCCCCTTGGCCAGCACCGCCAGCCCCGCCGCACCATACGCGACGAGCAGCCAGCGCGCCCCTGTCTGGGGAGCCGTGTACGCCCTAACGAAGCCGAGGAGTGAGAGCCAGATGAAAAAGGTGAAGATGATGCCCGGCGTGGCCGACTGCGCCGTGTGGATGTGGCCCAGACCGGTGGCGAGGGCAAGGCTGCCAAGCAGCGCGACGCGCCTGTCGAAGAGTGCTTTGCCGACGCCGTACGTCACGAGGAGCGACAGGGCGGCGAGAGTCGCACTGGGCAGCCGCGCGGCGAATTCGCTGACGCCGAGCAGCCTGTAGCAGGCCGCAATGAGCCAGTACGTGAGCGGGGGCTTCTGGAAGCGCAGCTCGTAGTTGAAGCGCGGCGTGATCCAGTCTCCGGACTCCACCATCTCCCGCGCGCCCTCGGCGTAGAAGCCCTCGTTGATGCTGCGGATGCAGTCGCCCCCGAGCTGGAAGAAGAACAGCCCGGCGGCGAGGAGTACGAGCAGGTACACGAGGGGATCGTGACCCGTCCGGGCACTGCTCGGGGCCTGGACTTGGTCCTCGGGCTTATTCACGATATCGGTCCCCGCCGAACGCAGGCCCTCAGTCGCCGCGGCTGGCGACCACGAAGTAGAGCAGTTGGAGCAGGGCCATCGCGGCCGCCGCAACGTACGTGAGCGCCGCGGCGTTCAGGACGCTCTTCGCCGCGGGCGCCTCCGCCGCCGACACGATGCCCGTCTCCGTGAGCATCCGCATGGCTCGGCTGCTGGCATTGAACTCGACCGGGAGCGTGACCAGCGCGAAGACGACGTAGGCGGCGAAGAGCCCAATGGCGATGTTCATCAGAACGCCCCACTGCATGATGAGGCCCAGGAAGAACATGTAGGGCGCTATGCCGGCGGCCGCCGCGAAGTTGGCCACGCCCGTGCGCAGCACCAAGGCCCGGTAGCCGGTCGCGTGTTGCACGGCGTGTCCGGCCTCGTGGGCCGCGATGGCGACCGCGGCCAGCGACCGGCCGGAGTGCACGTCAGGGGAGAGTGCGAGGGAGCGCTTGAGGGGATTGTAGTGATCCCCCAGCATGCCACGCGTGGTGCCGATGGTCACAGCGGCCGGAGCCCCGGCTGGCATTGTGCGCCACATGCCGCGCCCGCCATCAGCCGGAATCCCTTGGCTCAGCAGCACGCGCTCGGCGGCCTCGGCGCCCGACACGCCGCTGTGCACGGGCACGCGCGACATCCGGGCGTAGGTGCTTTTGACTCTGTACTGCGCGTACAGCACCAGCAGAAACGCTGGCGCCACATAGGCCAGATACATGGGGTCGAACAGCATCTCAATTCACCACGAAACAGTATACCCATTCGTGCGCGCGCGGCGCAAGGCGAGGGCCGGATCAGGGCCGCCATCGGGCGCGTTGGGGGTGGGATTCACGACAACTGGTTGAGCTGAAGGGCGAAGTAGATGGCGATGGCGGCGAAGAACAGGGCCATCAGGAGCTTGGCTCCGGCCGCGTTGCGCTGCGCGAGGTTGGCCAACGAGCCGGACGTGACGCCGAAGTAGGCGGCGCCGGTGATGCCGAGCAGCGGCAGGACGAAGGCGAGATTGTAGATGACGAGCCACAGGATCACGCGCGTCTTGAGGGCCGGCATGTCCGTGATGAAGGCCACGGCCGGCAGGTACACCTGCCCCGTGCAGGCAAGCTCGATGCACGAGACGATGAGCCCCGCGGTGAGGGCGCCGACGCCGATGAGCGACGCCCGCGTGCGCTCCCGGATGACCGCGTGGATGCGGCGCTTCAGGCCCATGGGGAGCTGCAGCATCACAGATTCGGTCCGCCCCTCCCGCAGCTTGCGGAAGTCGAGGAAGCTGACGATGGCGAACAGGCCGGTGATGATCAGCATGGCGATGTATACGCCGATGCGAAGCGCGTCGATGTTCCTGATGCCCAGTATGATCCTGGAGAGGCCGAGGCCGATGGCGAAGTACATGATCCAGATGCCGGCGGCGAAGGCGAGCCCGGCGACGAGCACGTCCCTGCCCCGGCGACCGAGGAAGCCGAGGTAGGACACGAAGAAGATGAGCGTGGCGATGGCGCAGGGGTTGATGCCATCCACCAGGCCCAGGACGATGACGCCCAGGGGGCCGTAGGAGCTGAAGTAGCGGCGTATGGCGGCGTCGGCCCTCGCCAGGGCATCCTGGTCCACATCCCAGATGCGCTCGGAGGCGGCGTCGCCCTGGGCGACGAGAATCGATTTGAGCATGGACTCCGGCGCACTGCGCGTCTGCATCCAGTGGCGGCCGATGATCACCACGGGAGGGCGCAGTCTCTCCATGATCTTCTCGTTCGTCTCGAGTCGCATCATGGTGGCGCGGAAGATCCTGTAGGTGTCCCGCTCATGCCAGTCGAGGACCTCGAGGTGCACATCCGGATGTTTGGCGTCGAAGGCCTCCAGTTGGTCCTTCACGTCCCGGCAGATGCGGCAGGACTCCGTGTGGAAGTAGCCGATGTACACATCTTCGGCTGCTTCTGGGGGTGACGCGGGGGCCTGTGGCTGGGCCACCGCCGGCGGAGCGACGGGCGCGGCACATGCCAGCACGGTCAGAATGCTGAGCGTGAGACGATACACTGCTTTCATGCCATTACCCGTCGGACGATGACTGCGTACCGTCTCGTTTCAACAGGCCGGAAACGGGACGGGTTCCAGTGATGGGCCATTGGGGGGCGCAAGGAGGCATCACAGCATGCCACCACGTGGGAAGGTGTTTGAGCGAGTGGCGAAGGACGTCTTCCTGTTCCGCGACACGTGCAACGTGTACGTGCTGCGGGACGGGTCGGACGCGATCCTCATTGACTTCGGCAGCGGTGATGTGCTCCGGCACCTCCGGCACATCGGCGTCCGCCGCGTGGAGTGGGTACTGCACACGCACCACCACCGGGAGCAGTGCCAGGGCGACCACCTCCTGCAGCCGCGGGGCATCGGGCTGGCCGTGCCCGCCCGGGAGTCGTCGTTCTTCTCCCGCGTCGATGAGTATTGGCAGCATCCCGAGCACTTCTCCGTCGTCGGCGCGCCGTACTGCCGCCCGCTGCGGGAGCCGGTGCCGGTGGACCTCACCATGCGCGACGGCGAGAACTTCCGCTGGCGGGGCTTGGACCTGCAGGCATTCGCGGGGCCCGGCCACTCGCCGGGCGCGATGTACTACCTCTGCCAGGTGGACGGCCGCACATTGGCCTTGTGCGGCGACTCGGCCCTCGCCGGGGCGAAGCTCCACACGTACTACGACTCGGAGTGGGATTACGGGTACGCCGAGGGGCTCATCACGCTGCTGCGCACTCTCGCCCGCCTGCACGGCGAACACCCGGACGTTCTCTGTCCCTCGCACGGCGACATCAGCCGGGACGCCGAGCGCGACCTGCGCCTGCTGCGGCGGCGCCTGGGCACGTTCATCTACGACCTGCTGCTGCGCCACTGGGACAAGGACACGAACCCGTACGACTCCTGCACCGTGAGCCGGCGCACGCCCATCGCGGGCCTGCGGCAGGTGTCGCCGCACCTCTTCAAGCTCGACCGGCGGAACTGCTACATCATCCTGGCCGACAGCGGGCGCGCGCTGTTCATGGACTGCGGCCTGGGGGCGGCCGAGCCGGTCACGCGATGGCTC
>JASFTE010000150.1:0-9104 GCA_050114035.1 Armatimonadota bacterium
TCGACGCCCATGCCTACTGGCATCATCCGTGGGTCCCCGGTCGGGCCTGGGACTCGAACGACTGGTGGGTGACGAACGAGAGCATGGTGTCGGCCAAGGGCGGCACGTTGCCCAGCCTGGCGGCTCGGCGCGTTGCTGGGTACCCATACACCATCAGCGAGTATAACCATCCCGCGCCCAACACGTACTCGTCGGAGGCCTATCTGCTCCTGGCTGCCTACGGCGCTCTTCAGGACTGGGACGGCATATTCAGCTTCGCGTACTGCCACAACGACCAGTGGGATGTGCAGCGTATCGCGAGCTACTTCGACATCAAGTCCCACCCGACGAAGCTCGTGACACTGCCGGCGGCGGCCGCCCTGTTCCGGCGCCCGGACGTTGCCCGAGCGAGGCGGCAGACCGTGGCGACGACGAACCCACGGGCGAGCGTCGCAGCCGGACTCAACAACCCAGCCTCAGGGTCGTACGCGACCTCATACGGCGTGTCGCCGGAAGCCGCCCTCATCCGTCGCCTGGCCGTGCGGCTCACTGACGGTCCCGTGAAGCTGGCGGGGCCGGCCAAGGGTGCGGATCAAGACAGCCTCTACGTGAGCGACACCGGGGAGCTCACGTGGGACGGCCGCGACCCGGAGCACGCGCGCGTACTGATCGATGCCGCGAACTCCAAGGCGGTCATCGGGTTCTGCGACGGCGAGAGCTTCGAGCTCGGCGACGTCACAATCGCCGTGGGCGCCACGATGCAGGGGTGGGCCGCCATCACGGCGACGGCCGTGGATGCGCGGGGCTTCAGGAGGGCCGGACGCATCCTCATCACCGCCACGGGCCACGCCGAGAACCCCGGCTGGGGCTGGGAGCAGGAGGGGAAGCGCGTCACCGTGCGGCGCAACTGGGGCGAAGCGCCGTCCATGGTGGAAGGCATTCCGGCGGAGATTCTGCTGCCCATTGCGGCCGAGCGCATCGAAGCGCACGTGCTGGACGAACGGGGGCAGCGCCGGCACGCGCTGCCGGTCCGGGCCCGCAATGGGCGGGCCGCCATCGCCATCGGACCGGAGCACCGCAGCCTGTGGTATGAAGTGCTGATCCGCCCGCGAGCGTAGCTGGGCCGCTGTTGCGAGTTGACCTCGGCGAGAACGCAGAGCGCAACAGCGAATGGAACGTGGCCCGGGGCTCAGGCGTTCCGTAGACAGGAAAGACACACGCGACACGCCGGCAACCGTGCGGCAGGCTCCACAGACCCCGTCCGGGCGTGGAGACGTGCCGTCTTTGCGCGTGTGCGGATGGCGCCCGACTCACACTGTTCCCACTCCGAGGTGGACACAACCGTGAGATCGCAATATGCCCTGCCTGTCGCGAGCCTTGTCGGGATTCTGGTGGCCCTGACACTCCTCAGCACGCCCATGCCGGCCCCCTGCCAGACCGCCACTGACACGACCCCGGTTCCCGCGACGGCGCCACTGCCCCCCAGGCCGATCGCCCCACCTGCCTTCAACCGGTGGGTGGTGAAGGCCAGATATGACGAGGCCGCGCAGTTGGTGCGCACAGCCTCCCGGGGCACGGAGGCCGACATCATGGAGGCCGTGCGGGCCTTCCAGGCCGTGCGGGACATGTACGGCGGCAGCCGATATGGCGTGATGGCGGCCTGGGAGATCTGCCAGCTCATAAAGAACCTGAAACAGCCCCCGAAGCACGTAAGCGCCCTGGAGTCGTTCGTCGCCACGTACCCTCAGAGCGACTACGCCGCCGACGCGCTCTGGGCTCTCATCTCGCATCTCAACAAGGCCCGGGATGACCGAGCTGCCAGTGCCAAGTATGAGGAGTTCGTGCGCCGCTTCCCCAACAGCCCCTACATTGACGACATCTTCTACTCGCGTGCCTCCCAGGCCAGGAGGGACTACGACTTCGGCACGGTAATCCAGTCGTATCAGCGTGTCATCGAGCTCTGCCCCGACAGCGACTACTGCGACAACGGCTACTACTCCCTGGGCTCGACATACTACAGCTACCTCGACGACTACGGGCAGGCGATCGAGTCGTACAAGCAGCTCGTCCAGAAGTTCCCGTACAGCGACTACGTTGACGACTGCCTGTACAGTGGCCTGAGCTGCCTGATCTACATGGACGACATCGACGGCGCCGTAGACCTGTACAATCAGATCGTCACCAAGTACCCGGCGAGCTATGCCGCCGCGAGGGGGGCCGGGCGACTGGAGCGATACATCGGCGACCGTCCCGGCCTCCTGGCACCGAACCCAAATCAGACCATGGCCGTGCCCCTGTACCAGCAGGTCACACATCTGCTCAAACGGGCCGACGGCGCCGCCTACATGCACCGATACCCCGAGGCCGTACGACTGTACCAGCAGTTGCTGAACGAATTCCCCACATGTGACTACGCGGACGACGCCATCCTGAAGATGGCCGGCTGCTTCGACGCCATGGAGAAGTACCGCGAGCGGGCGAGGACGGCGGCCACCCCCGAGGAGATCGCCGATGTTGAGCGCGACTGGGCGTACGCCCTCGGCGGCGGCCACGCCGGGGCCGGGAGAGCACGTGACGCGGTGAGTGCCTACCTGCTCCTGGCCAACGAGTTCGTCGGGAGCGACTTGCGGGACGACGCCATGTACAAGGCCGCACAGTCATACGAGGCCATCGAGTATGACGTCGCGGCGCTTCTGTGCTACCTGGAGCTCATCGAGCGCTTCCCCCGCAGCAGGTACGCGACCACGGCGATCACGAAGGTGCACGCCCTGCGCAAGAGCCTGAAGAGCCCCGCCGACAAGATGCGCGTGTGTGCCGCAGTGGCGGAAGCGTATCCCGAGCACCCGTACAGCGACGACTACCTGTTCGAGATCGGCTTACTGCACCTGGATGCCGGCGACACACTGAATGCGCGGCGCAGTATGGAGAACTATCTCGCCAGATACTCGCAGCGTGCCCTGGCGGCGGATGCGCTCTTCCTGCTCGGGCGGTGCTACCAGATAGCCGACAAGCCACAAGGCGCCGCCGATCCGTACCGCCGCATCATGGCTCTGTATCCCAACAGCGGCCTCGCCGATGACGCATTCATCGAGCTGCAGCGCTTCAGCGCGCACGGCGCTGAGGGGACTGCAAACGCGGAGCGCAGAGAGATCGGTGTCGGCGTTGAGCAGAAGCTGGAACGCAGCATCAGAGGACACGACGTGATCCTGCGCCCCCACATCGCGGTCATCGGGACCTTCAGGGACTCGGTCACCGCCCGCGCCTACAATGTGCCGGACATCTTTGAGACCGCCTGCCGCGAACTCGCACAGTTCACCGGCGCCGACCCCGGCAACGGAAAGCGCATCCCGATCGTCCTCGACAGCGAGTACAAATCGTGGAAAGCCGGCCCGCCTCTACAGATCAGCACGCGCTACTGCGGCGAGCCGCCCGCATACGCCACCTGCTTCGAGCCGCTGGCGCAGCTCTTCATGCGTGATTCGTCCATTGCTCCCGTCACCAATGCGGTCTCCGGCTTCTCCGGCGCCCTGGCCCGCTTCGCGGCGCTCCAGCTCGACCACCATCTGTTCCAGTCCATCGGGGAGATCGACCTCGGCCCGGCGGCATCGACGGCCCATGTCACGGCGCTTGAGACGGCAAAGGGCAAGGCCATCGAGGCAGTCTCCAAGCAGCTCGCCGCGGCGGCGAAGGCCAGGACCATTCCCGTGGATGCCATCTTCGGTCTGCTGCTCCAATCCGTTGAGCGTGCCAGGCAAGGGCCGGGCGAGATCATCGACTGGGCTCCACTCGCCCCACTTCTCGAGGAAGCCCGCAACGTGCCGCCTGAGCTGCGCGAGCTCAAGGCGCCCGAGGAGAAAGCGGCCCTCCTGCTCGCCTGTCTGGAGAGGTCGCTCGGCCGCGAGTGCGCCCAGTCCTTCGTCGGTCTGGGCGTGAAGACTACGCCTGAGGCCCAGGAGAAGATAGCCAAGGGCTTCGCCGGGGAGCTCGAGCCGGTGGCCGAGGCCCCGCGGAGGCCTGCACCGAAGACGCCGGCGAAGAAGCAGCCGGAGGACAAGCCTGCAGCAACGGGCAAGTGACGCGTGCCCGGCCCACACCCCCCTCTGCGCCCATGGCGGCCTCTCATACGCGCCACACCGTTTCTTCCCACTGCCCCGACGCCATCTGCGCCCACTGATACAGCGGCACGCAGGAGAACGCCGCCCGCGCGCTGAACCAGTGGCCTGCAGTCGTGTGCGGACGGCCCACAAGCTCGAAGGCCGAGCAGGAGGTGACAGCCAATGAAGGTGTTCATTGCCGTCGATCTCGAGGGCGTTGGCGGCTACGTCAAGTGGGACACGGCGGACCGCCAGCAAGAGCGCGAGCTGATCACCGGCGAGGCCAACGCGGCCGTCGCGGGCGCCTTCGCGGGCGGCGCCGCGGAGGTCCTCGTGACGGAAGCTCACGCCAACATGCGCAACATCATCCCCGACCAGATCGACGCCCGGGCGACCTTCCTCAGCGGCAAGCCAAAGCTGCAGAACCACATGGCGGGCATTGACGATTCGTTTCATGCGGCGCTGCTCGTTGCGTACCACGCCCGCGCCGGAACGCTCCATGCCGTCATGGCACACACGTACTCGGGCAACATCTTCTCGCTCCGCTTCAACGGCATCGAGGTGGGCGAGATGGGAGCCGACGCGGCCATCGCCGGCCACTACGGCGTGCCGGTGGTGCTAGTCACCGGCGACAGCGGCGTGTGTGCGGAGGCGCGGGACCAGCTCGGCGACATCGAGACCGTGTGTGTCAAGGAGGCCGTCTCCCATACGGCCGCACAATGCTGCGCCGTGGAGCGGGCCCGGGAGCTCGTCCGGGAGGGCGCCGAGCGCGCCCTGGCCAGAGCAGAGAGCACGCCGCCCTTCGTCATCGACCCTCCGGTCCGCACCGACATCACGTTCAACAACCCGTCCCACGCCGACAACCTCAGCGCCCTTCCCTTCATCGAGCGGATGGACGGCCGGACGGTGAGCTTCACTGCGGACGACTACCTGCAGGCCTTCGAGATGTTCAGTCCGCTGCACTACCTGGCGGGCTTCCCTCATTCGTGACGCAGTATGGCGAGGTGAGCGCCGTGGCTGCCGACAGGCCGAGAGCACGAGATATCGGGATCGAGATCGGCGGGCTGCCGCCGGGCGGGCACAACGCCATCACGGATGTGCCCGGCGTCGCCGTCGGACATGTCACGCTGATTGACGGCGAGGGCCCGCTGCGCATCGGTCACGGTCCCATACGGACGGGCGTGACGGCGATTCTGCCGCATGGCGAGAACCTGTTCGAGAGCAAGGTGGTAGCCGCCGCCGAGGTCATCAACGGTTGGGGCAAGTCCCTGGGGCTTCCCCAGCTCACCGAGCTCGGCGAGCTGGAGACGCCCCTTGTACTCACGAACACGCTGAGCGTCTGGCGCGCCGCCGACGCGGTCGTCACCTACATGGCAGTGCGCAACCCCGGCGTGTACTCGTTCAACCCCGTCGTCGGCGAGTGCAACGACTCGTTCCTGAACGATATCATCGGCCGACACGTCACCGAAGCTCATGTCCTCGCGGCCATCGAGACGGCCACCGGCGGCCCCGTTGCCGAGGGGAACGTGGGTGCGGGTACGGGCATGTCCGGCTTCGGCTGGAAGGGCGGGGTAGGAACGGCCTCCCGCCGCGTTCGCACTGGCGGTGCGGATGTGACGCTCGGCGCGCTCGTGCTCACCAACACGGGTGCGCCGCGGGATCTGCGGATTGCCGGCGCACACGTTGGCGCGGCGCTGCGTCCCCCTCGCGGGGCGCCGCCGGCGGCGCCCTTGGGGTCCATCATGATGATCCTCGCCACCGATGCCGCCGTGTCGGCCCGCCAGCTCAAGCGAGTGGCCAGGCGCGCCGGCTTCGGCCTCGCGCGCACCGGCGCCATTGCCTCCCAGGGGAGCGGCGACTTCGTGATCGCCTTCTCGACGGCAGAGCGGGAGCGGGCGGGAGGCGCATCCCTGAAGGATCGCGACCTCACCGCCCTCTTCAGGGCGGCCATCGAGTCCACCGAGGAAGCCATCGCCAATTCCTTGCTCGGAGCCGAGCCGATGGAGGGCCGCGACGGCAACACGCGGCACGCACTACCCGTGGAGGAAGTTGCGAAGCTGGTCGCGGAGTGCCGGCCCCACGCAGCGCGGTGATCGGCGGCGCCTGAGTGTCTATGCCCTGCCGGCCTCCGCCAGCCGCCTCAGAATGTCCCAGAAGGCCCCCCGCTCGCCCTCCCGGATCGCCCGCACGAGCAGCTCGTTGTCGCTGTAGTCGTAGTCGCGCTCCGCATCGCCGCCGCCCGGCAGGAAGAACCGCTCGTCCTCGCCCACGAGCTCTGCGAGGTACTCGTAGATCCCCGGCCCGAGGGCCGGCTCGACGTAGAAGAGCGGGAAAGCCTGCGCGTCGTTGTCGCGCGTGACCCCGTGGAGCCCCTTGTCGGCCGCGTCGCCCATCTGCGCCACCGTCGCCGCCAGTTGCGTCCCGGGGTACACTCTCACCCCCGCCGCGACACCCACGCGCGCTGGCGACACCTCGCGCATCAGCTCGATGCTCTCCCGGACGCTCTCGCGCGTCTCGCCCGGCGCGCCGAGTAGCAGATCGTACATGAACACCATCTCGTGCCGGTGGCACACCTTCGCCGTCCGCCGCAGATCGTCCGGCCCAAAGTCGCGCCCGAGAACGCTCAGCATCCGGGCACTCCCGCTGTCCGCACCGAAGTTGATCCCCACACACCCCGCGCGCTTCATGAACCCCGCGAGCTCGTGCGTGAACGGCCTCGGGATGGCGTACGCATACCACTGGATCTTGTCGCCCAATCCTCTGGCAACGATCTCCTTACACACATCCACCGCATGCCGATAGTGGACGTTGAACTCGCTGTCGCACGTGTGCAAGTGAGTGACTCCCTGCTGCAGCAGCGCCTCGAGCTCATCCGCAACCGATGTCGGCGACCGCAAGCGCACCGCCGTGCCCTTTGTCACCGGATCGGCACAGTAGATGCACTTCCGGTTGCACCCGCGCGTCGTCTCGAAGCCCGCCATGCCGCCCTCGCGGAAGTAGCGCCCGTTGTCAATCGTGTCCCGCCGGGCGAGCGGCAGCCCATGGAGCGCCGGCGCCTCCGCGGGAGTGCCCGCGACCTCGCCGCCACGCCGACAGACCGCGCCCGGGACATCCTCGACACCCTCTCCCCTCCCAATGGCCTCCAACAGCCTCGGCAGCGCCACTTCACCGTCTCCGCGAATCGCGTAGCGCACGTCGCAGTACGCCATGATCGCCTCGGGCATCAGGGAGAAGCCACAGCCGCCCAGGATCAGCGGCACATCCGTGTGGGCCTTGATGCGCGTCACCATGTCGCGCGCGCCCGGAAGACAGGACGTCTGGCCGGCGAAGTAGCAGTCGTCCGTGTTCCGCAGCGTCAGCGCGACCGCCATGGGGTCCCTCGCCGCGAAGTGGCTCGTGATGGCCAGCTCCATATCCTCCGCGAAGGCCAGGTCGAGCACATCCACCGTCCATCCGGCCTCGCGGAGGCACGCTCCCAGGTAGTCGAGCGCCAGAGGCGCAACGACGGGCTTCATATCGTTGGTATTGACGAGCGTAACGCTGCCGCGCGGCATCGCGTTGCTCCCTCGCTGCAGACGCTACTGTGCCGGGGCGCCAGATGTCAAGTCGGACCAGCCGTGACCACCGGCTCCCAATGCAGGAGAGGCGAGGAAAGCTGCGAACACTGCCGACGACTTCACGGGCGAGCAACCGGAGAGACCAATGGTCATGCGCATTCCCGCTGCACTGGTGTCCATCTTCCTATGCACACATTCTCTCGCCGCCGACTTGACCCACGGCCCTATGTTGGGACACACGACGGCCACCACGGTGCGCGTCTGGGTGCGCGCCGATGGAGCCTGCCAGCTCCGGGCCCGAGCCGTGCCCGTCACGGGCGGCGACGCCATCGTTTCCGGTCCAGTGCGCCTGACGGAGGATGACAACTTCTGCGGGAGCACGCGGATCGAGGGCCTATCCCCGCGCACCACTTACAAGTACCGTGTGCTCTTGGACGGCAAAGAGCAACCCGCGACCCTCGTCCAGCAGGTCACGACATTCCCTCGGCCGGGCGAGCCCAGCATCATCCGCATCGGGTTCGGCCATTCTCTCGGCAACTCAAAGGGCGAGCAGATCACGTGGCGCACTGCCACAGCGCGCAAGCCCGACCTGTTCATCCTCATGGGCGACAACATCTACTCCAACAGCACCGATCCGGCCCGGCAACGGCCAATGTACCTGGCGTTCCGGAACGATCCGCACTTCCGCGCATTCGCCTCACGCACACCCATCTACGCCATCTATGACGACCATGATTACGGCAAGGACAACTCCGACCGCACCCAGCCTGGCAAGGAACGCTCGCTGAAGACCTTCAACGAGCTCTGGCCCAACCCGCCCTCACAGGCCCAGGGCGTACCGGGCATCTGGACCAGGTTCACCGTCGGCGGCTGCGAGTTCTTCCTGATGGACGTCCGCTACCATCGCTCCCCCAACGAGGACCCGGACGGGCCGGACAAGACCATGCTGGGCGCCGAGCAGCGGCAGTGGCTCACCGACTCCCTCGCCGCATCCCGGGCGGTCTTCAAGTTCCCCGTCTCCGGAAGCAGTTGGCACTGCGGCGGGCAGGAGGCGTGGAACCACCCCTTCGCTCACGAGTACGACACCATACTGAAGCAGATCACCGCGAAGCGTGTCCCGGGCATCATCCTGCTTGGCGGCGACCAGCACGCCTGCAAGATCAACGTGCGCCCGGGCCACACGTGGGGTGGCTACGATCTACACGAATGGATGGCCGGACGCATCTGGAACGGCGATCCGGAGAGCCGCGCCTTCGGCATCATCACCGTGGATACGGAGACATCGCCGCCCGCGGCGCGGTTGGAGTTCATCGACGAAGAGGGCAACCCGAAATACGGGCGACGCGTGCCCTATACGAGGCCGGGTGACACGGTGAAGATGTGGGACCATCTGTTGCGTGTGGCCGGAGTTCCCCGGGAGGAGATGCCGCACGTCAAGCAGTCCAAGACGCCCTGGGACGGCGAGGTCCGCCCC
>JASFTE010000151.1:0-9094 GCA_050114035.1 Armatimonadota bacterium
CGTCCCCCACTTCGAGCTGCACAACTACTTTCGCCAGGCGCTGAGTGCGCCGCCCTGGAACGTCATCCGCGGCGACACCGCGGTCCACATCTACCCGGCAGTGACGGGGCTGACGTACCTGCTGTCGTCGGAAGTGGCGGCGGGGTTCTGGTTCGCGTTCCTGCTGGATCGCTTCCAGCGGGTGATGCTGCAGCTCTACAAGCTGCTGCCGTCGTCGGTGGCGATCAGCGACACCATCACGCACGAGAGCTATGGGGCGACGATGGCGCTGGTGGTCATCGCGCTGTGGACGGGTCGGCGGCATTGGCGGCACGTGCTCGACTGCGCCACGGGGAGGGTGCGACAGCGCCGGGAGGAGATGCTGAGCTACGCGGTGGCGTTCTGGGGGCTGATTGCTGGGTCGTGCGTGCTGGCGGTGTGCCTCTCGTTCCTCGGCATGCCCGGCTGGATGACGATCCCCTTCGTGGCGGCGCTGTTCATGATGTGCGTTGGGATCAGTTGGGCGGCGTCGAACGGCGGGCTGCCGCTGGTGCAGCTGCGGTACTTCCCCACCTCACTGATCATCTCGGCCCTCGGCGGCGGGTTCTTCACGCCGCGTGGGGGCGTATCGTCGGCGCTCCTGGAGCAGGGGCTGGCGCGCGACCTGCGCGAGAACCCCATGCCCTCGATGATGAACAGCCAGAAGCTGGCGACGGAGACGGGCGTGTCGAAGCGAGGGCTGTTCCTGATGTGCGCGGGGGGAATGCTCGTCGCGATCTCCGTGTCCATGTACGCCTGGCTCAAGCTGTGCTACGGGATCGGCGCGGTGCGGCTGGCGCGCGGGACGTTCCAGTGGCATGCGCAGTACCCGTACCGGCGCAGCGCGGAGTGGCTGCTGGGAGGGCTGGAGCCCCGTCGGTCGAACCTGGTGGCGACGGCCATCGGGGTGGCGGGGTTCACCGGGCTGCAGGCGGCGCGGCTGTCATTCACATGGTGGCCGCTGCACCCCATCGGCCTCATCGTGATGCGGAGCTGGTGCCTGCAGCATTTCTGGTTCCCGATATTCTTGGGGTGGCTCATCAAAGTGCCGCTGGTGCGCTACGGCGGGCTGCATGCGTATGACCGCGCGCGGCCGTTCTTCCTGGGGCTGATCCTCGGCGATATGCTGATGGCGGGGGCGTTCGCGGTCGTTGGATTCGTCACCCGGACGGGGTATAGTGTGATGCCGCTGTGAGGTAGGGCGACCTTGTGGTCTGGGATGTCGAACGACGAGATCGTCATACAGACGCAGCAGTGAGATGGAGGGAGCCGATGTGAACGGGAGTTCTGTCTGGCGAAGGGGCATGCGCGGAGCACTGCTCGTGGCCGTCGCGCTGCCGATGATGTCCGTGGGCTATGGAAAGACGGCGCTCGAGCATCTGCAGGAGGCGCCAAAGCCGCGCTTCCGCGCGGGGCACACGCTGGCGCGGCTCACCCGGTGGGGATGGACGATGCCCTTCGAGGTGCGGGTGGAGCTGGCGGAGCACTGGGGGTACGCGCTGGAGTTCGGTGGGTACGCGTCGCCCAGGGGAATCAGTCAGCTCGAGGACCCGGAGAGCGTCGCGTCGAGGATCTGCGCGCTGACGGCGTCGGATCCGGAGCGCTACCCGCTGTGCGTGCTGCTGCATCGGGCGTGCAACAGCAAGGAGTTCCGCGAGGGGCTGCCCGATGAGGCGTGGTGCCGGGACGCCGACGGCAACCTGATCGAGGGGAAGAAGCGCTGGAGCCCGGAGGCGCCGGATGAGGTGTTCGAGCAGGCGGCGGCGCTCGCGGTGGAGCCGCTGCAGAAGATCATGGAGCGGGCGCCGGTGGCCATCGTCCTGAACGGCGGGGAGTACGGGCTGAACGTGTACGGGTTCAGCAAGACGGCGTGGCAGAGCGACCCGAGGGTGATGAAGGCCAAGGGGGATCGGTCCTGGTTCAGCTACATCTCGGAGCGCAAGGCGCACCAGGACCAGATCATCATGGATGCCGTCCGGCAGGCGGTGCCGGCGGAGACGCTGTACATCTACTACCACACCGGCGCCGCGCACCGGAAGCGGTACGGGAGCTGGTGGCACTGGGCCCATGAGTACGAGCAGCTCCGGAAGATCAGCGATATGGCGAGCAGCTCGATCTACTACAAGCACTTCAACACCGGGTGGACCGGCGAGAACGACATGCTGACGCAGGCGCTGAATTCGCTGGCGCAGCAGATGGAGTTCGGCGATGCGCTCTCGTACAACTGGATGTGTGCCGGCTGGACCCGGGAGAAGCAGGGCGAGGCGGCCTTCGGCGACCTGGAGCGGTATGTGGGGTACCTGAAGTGCTACTACACGGCGGGGATGATCGGCGGAGTGGCCGGGTACTTCGCGCACCCGGAGGGGGGCTTCGGGGCGGATGTGGGAGACGAAGCGCCGCACTGGCTGCGGCAGATGATGGTGCTCGGGCGAGTGCAGGCGCTGTTCTCGCATCTGGAGGACTTCCTGCGGAACGGGGAGCTGCTCTCGGGGCCGGAGCGGCATCGGTGGTCGCAGGAACTGCCGGCGTACGAGCTGCCGACGGGGGACGCCGACGCGCGGGTGCTGGCTCGGAAGCACAAGGAGCGGAGCGAGTGGCTGATCACGGCCTGGGCCGCCGGCGGAGATGAGCGGGAGGTCGCCGTGACGGTGCCGGAGCTGGGCGAGGTGCGCCTACTGGCTCGCCCGTGCGGGAGCGTGTATCGGGCGGCTCTCGAGGATGGCCGGGCTGTGCTGACGCTTGTGGACGAGGACGGGATGCTGCCCTCGCGGGAGCAGTAGGGGCTGACGCTCAGTGGGCTGGCCGGGCGCCCAGGTACCCCGCCAGCCAGGCGTTGATGGGCGCGGTGTCGAACGAGGGCCAGCCGCGCGCGTCGCCGGACTGGAAGAGCGTCGCCCCCAGGACGTAGTCGTCCTCCTGCAGCCGCGCATCGAACCACTTCAGCCACTGCTGGAACTTCGCCGCATCGCCGCGCGCCTGCCAGCCGTCCTGCTCGGCGTTCCCCAGGCGGTCGGTGCCCGCCTCCGTGAGGATGACGGGCATGTCCGCCAGCTCGGGCCAGCGCCGGGTCGCCGCGTCGTGCAGCATCCGGTAGCGCAGCGAGGTCCACAGCTCCTTGGACAGATCAGTGGTGTAGGCGAGCGAGTAGGCGTGGTAGCTCCAGGCTCCGCCGAGCTTGTGGGCGGCCCGGAGTGCGGGTGCGAAGGCGAGGAGAAGCTCCTCGATCTCCTCGGGCGTCCCCGGCGGGTTGCCCACCGGGATGCTGCCGATGCAGGGCTTGAAGCCCGCCCGGGCGATGAGCGGCGCGAGCGTCTGCCAGAAGCGGGCGAACCAGCGCGCGTGCTCGGGCGACTCCCACACCGGGTAGTGCTCACACTCGTTGGGGCCCTCGAGGTAGTCAACGAGGCGGCGATCCCCGGGCGAGAGCTTCTGTACCGCCGGCGCCAGGACATTCTCCCACCAGTCGCGGCCGGCCGCCTGCGGGTCGGTCCCCACCTCGTAGCTGCGGACGGTGTAGACGCGCAGCACAGTGGCTCCCGCGGGAAAGCGCGTCTTGTACTCCCGCATTGCCTCGAGCATGTCGGGGCCGAGGTCGAGCACCTTGAGGACGCGGGGGCCCGCACGCACAACCTCGCGCGCGGTAGGCGTGTAGCGGGCGATGAGGTGGAGGCTGATCTTGCTCGCGGATACGTCGGCAGCGGGCAGTGGCGACGCGGCCGGCAGCACGATGGCGAGGAGTGCGGCGTGCGGGCACATGAGCTTCTCCTCCGCAGGCGAAGGCGCGACTCATTGTAGCAGAGCGTGGCCCCGGAGCATAGGGGGAAGGGGTGGGGCGCTGCGCTCTCGAAGTGCGCGCCCGAGGGGGTAGCCGAATGGGCCGAACACGGTCTTCGCAGAGCGGGGCATCGCAGCTCAGCCGGCGGGAGCTGCTCAGGCGGGGCGCTGCCGCCGGGGCTGCGCTGGCGCTCGGGGGGCGCCCCACCGGGGCGCAGGAGCGGCCGCCGAATCTGGTCTTCGTCTTCAGCGACGAGCAGTCGTGGGACATGCTCGGCTGCTACGGCAACGAGCAGATCGTCACGCCCAACCTGGACCGGTTCGCGGGGGAGGGGGTGCGCTTCAACCACTGCGTCTCGTCCTCGCCCGTGTGCACGCCGTATCGCGGCGCCCTGCTGACGGGACAGCATCCTCTCTGGACCGGCTGCCTCTCCAACGACATCCAGCTCCTGACGAACAACGGCCGCTACCTGGGGCACGTACTGCGCGACGCGGGCTACATGATGGGGTACGTGGGCAAGTGGCACCTGTACGGTGGGCATCGGCGCCGGCCGGTCCCGGCGGGCCCGCACCGGCACGGGTTCGACGATGTGTTCCTCACGAACAACTGCCACGTGGATTACCGGCCCGGGAAATGCTTCTACTGGAACGAGGAGAACGAGCAGGTCTTCTTCGACGAGTGGGAGGTGTACGGCCAGACGCGGCAGGCGCTTCAGTTCCTCGACGACTGCACGGACGAGCAACCCTTCTGCCTCTTCGTCTCCTGGCACCCGCCGCACGACTGGGGCAAGTACCCGGACGGGGTGTGGCGCTACGACACGATTCCGGAGCTGATGAGCCTCTACGATCCCGACAAGATCAGGTTCCGCGAGAACTTCGACTCCAAGATCCACGACAAACGCTCGTATCATGGGCACATGGCCATGTGCAGCGGGGTGGACGTCGCCTTCGGGTGGCTGATGGAGAAGCTGCGCGAGAAGGGCTTCGACCGGAACACCCTCGTGGTGTTCACGTCGGACCACGGCGACCAGCTCGGCTCCCACGGACGCACGATGCCCAAGGGCGCACCCGAGGACGAGGCGTGCCGCGTGCCGCTGCTGATGCGCTGGCCGGAGCGGCTGCCGGCGGGCAAGGTCAGCGATCTGCTCGTCGGCACGCTGGACCTGATGCCGACGCTCCTGGGGCTGCTCGGCCTGCCCATCCCCCGGACCTGTCAAGGAGAGGGCCTGCACGATCACATCCTCGCCGGGCGGGGCGATGCCGTGGACTCCGTGCCGCTGTTCCTCTTCCCCGGCAACTGGCGCGGCGTCTACACGCACGACTACACGTACGCGACGGACTGCCTCGCGAGCCCCCGCCCGCAGTTCCGCGTGCTGTTCGACAAGCGGAGGGATCCCCGGCAGATGAACAACCTCTTCGGGGAGCCGGAGTACCGGGCCGTGGAGAACGAGCTGCATGGGATCATGCTGCGGTCGCTGGAGCGTTTCCGTGACTCGTTCGTGGACTTCCGGACGCTGATGAGAATCTGCTTCGCGGACGGGAAGCCGCCTAACATCAGGGGACCCGATTCCACCGGGGTCCTGCTCGGCCGGCCCATCGACATCATCAGGGCGCGGGGGATGTAGCGCCGTCCCCCCCCGCGAGGAGGCGCACATGACCACTGTCTGCTTGAGCATCATCGCGCTTGTGGCAATCACCTCTGCTCTGGCTGCCGCGGATCTCTCGCCGCCCGACGAGTTGCCCCCTGCCCCGGAGGGGAAGGCCTGGAAGCTCACCTGGCACGACGAGTTCGACGGCGACGAGCTGGATGAGAGCAAGTGGGAAGTCCCGCCCGACGCCAGGCGCAGGGACGGCTGGTGGATGCGGAAGGCCGTCTCGCTGGACGGCGAAGGCCACCTGGTCATCAGCACGCTGAAGGACGGGGACCGGTACATCGACGGCTGCGTGCGCACGCGCGGCAAGTTCGAGCATGCCTTCGGCTACTACGTCGCCCGGGTGCGGCTGCAGCAGCAGCCGGGGCACTGGTCGGCCTTCTGGCTGTACAACCACTGCGTGGGCAAGGTGGGGGACGAGGGCCGCGACGGGACCGAAATCGACATCTATGAGAAGCCGTGGCTGGACGACCGGGTGCAGCACGCGCTGCACTGGGACGGCTACGGGGATGCACACAAGTCCGCGGGGCAGAAGTCCGAGGCGCCCGGCGTGCTCGAGGGATTCCACACGTTCTCCCTGTGGTGGAAGCCCGACGAGTACGTATTCTACGTGGACGGCAAGGAGACGTGGCGCACCAGCGCCGGCGGCGTCTGCCAGGTGCCGCTGTATATCAAGCTGAGCGACGAGATCGGGGAGTGGGCCGGGGACATCGCCACGGCCGAGCTGCCAGATCGGTTCTTGGTGGACTATGTGCGCGTGTATGACATTGTGGACGCGGAGTAGCCCAGTCGGTGGGCAGCCTCTCCCGGGACGAGCCGGAGTGAACACATGATCCGTCTGCTCGTCATCGCCGACGACCTCACCGGGGCGAGCGAAACGGGCGCGCAGTTCGCCGAGATGGGCCTGGTCGCGGAGGTCTCGATAGACGCTGAGCGAATTGCGGGGCCTCCGGCAGATGATGTTGATATATGCGTCGTTGACACGGAGAGCCGGCACATTTCGCCGGAACGGGCCGAGCTGCGCGTGGAACGGCTCGTGCGGGCGACGCGCCGGGATGGCATCGGCAGATTCTACAAGAAGATGGATTCGACCCTTCGCGGCAACATTGGCGCGGAGCTCGAGGCGCTGATGCGGGCCGCGGGGGCGCGCAGGCTGCCCTTCGTCCCGGCGTATCCGGCGGCCGGGCGGTCGACCCGCGATGGGCGGCAGTACGTCCACGGGCAGCCCCTCGCGGAGACTGAGTTCGCCAGGGATCCGCTCGCGCCGGTCGAGTCAAGCTCGATCCCCGACATCATCGCGCGGCAGTCGTCCGTAAGGGCGAGCGTCATCGGCACGAACGAGCTGGACACGCTATTCGAGCCAACGCAGCCGGATGAGTGCATCTGCGTCTTCGACGCCGAGACGGACGACGATCTCGATCGGATCGCGGCGTGCCTCGAGAAGCACGATCTGCTGCGCTGCTGCGCGGGTGCGGCCGGATTCGCCGAGCGTGTCGCTCGTCGCCTGGCCCCCACGACCCGCCGCAGCGCCCCGGTCGCCACCAGCGGGCCCGTGCTGTTCGTCAACGGGAGCCTTCAGGAGACGGCCCTGCGTCAGGTGCGACGCGGGCTGGAAGCGGGGATCGAGTCGGCGCAGCTTGAGCCGGAAGTGGTGTTCTCCCATGACCCCCACGCGGCCGGCAGCGCCCTCATCGACTCGGCGTACGCCCAGCTGCAAGCCGGGCGCGACATGCTGATCTGCACCGCCGTGGATCCCCGTGACCAGGAACGATACCTGCGCCGCGCGCAGCAGCATGGCGTGGACGACCATTGCGCGGCCGTGGCCGAGGCGCTCGCCGCAATCGCGGCAGCCATCGCCCGCCGCTGGGATGGGCTGGGAGCCATCACCGCCTTCGGCGGGGACACGGCGGTGGTGCTGCTCCGCGCGCTGGGCCTCACGACGCTCCGCCCTCGGCGCGAGCTGTGGCCCGGGGTGATCGAGTGCGCGAGCCGTTTGGGCGGACGCGACATGGCCTTCATCACGAAGTCCGGGGGCCTCGGGCCGGAGGACCTGGTGCCTCGGCTGAGCCGGATGTACGCTGGGCGGGAGAGCTGACCATGAGCATCGGCGTGACGATGGGCGATGCGAGCGGCGTGGGGCCGGAGATCGCCCTCAAGGCCTTCGCCCGCGGGGAGATGCCCGGTGACAGTGTCGTCATCGGCGACCTCGAGATCCTCGAGCACTGCAATCGAACGCTCGACCTCGACGTCCCACTGCGCCGTGCGGGGGGGCCCTGCGTCCGAGCCACTGACGCCCTGAACGTGCTCGACATGGAGATACTGGGCACGGCCGACCTGCAGATCGGGCAGGTGTCACGGGCGTCCGGCGCGGCGGCGCTGCAGTACGTGGAGCGGGCCACGCGACTCGCACTCGACGGCGAACTGCGGGCCATCGTCACGCTCCCGATGAACAAGGAGGCGACCCGGCTGACGGAGCCGGACTTCTCCGGCCATACGGGCTACATCGCGGCGCTGTGCGGCACGTCGCGGTACGCCATGATGCTCGCCACGGACAGGCTGCTGGTCCCGCACCTCTCGACGCACGTGGCCCTCAGAGAGGCGGCGGAGGGCGTCACCTGCGAGCGCGTGTACGAGGTCATCCTTCTGACGCACGAGGCCGCGTGCCAGCTGAAGCGCCGCCCGCGGATCGGCCTGCTGGGGCTCAACCCACATGCCGGCGAGGGGGGCGCCTTCGGCCGCGAGGAGATCGAGGAGATCGAGCCGGCGGTGGAGCGGGCGCAGGCCGAGGGCATCGACGCCGTCGGCCCCCTGCCGCCCGACACGGTGTTCGCGCGGGCGCTCGAGGGCGACTACGGCGCCGTCGTGTGCATGTACCACGACCAGGGGCATGTTCCCATGAAGCTGGTGGCCTTCGACGAGGCCGTCAATGTGACCCTGGGCCTGCCCATCGTCCGCACGTCGGTGGATCACGGGACGGCGTTCGATATCGCGTGGCAGGGCCGGGCGTCTGTCACCAGCTTCGTGAACGCCTGCAAGATGGCCGAGGAGCTGTCGCGACCCGACTGACGCGCGGCCGCGCTCCTGCGCTCAATTGCCGACCACCTCGGTCAGCCGCCGCGCGTTCTCCTCGATGCCGATCCCGTACATGTCCCGGTTGGCTCGGAGCGTGTCGGCGATCCAGTCGTCCGGGAACGCATCGGCGCCGTTCAGTGCGCCGGCCAGCGCCCCCGCCACGCCTCCGGTGCAGTCCACGTCGCGCAGCCGCACGAGCTTGCCGTCGCCGTCCACGTCGCGGTCGTTGACGGCCATGACGATGGTCCGGATCGGATCGCCCTCGGCGTACCACAGCGCCGCCGCGGGCACCCCGAGGACATCGATGGGGTCGTAGGGGTGCAGCGCGGCGACTTCACCGGCCAGCTTCGTCACCAACTCCCGATCGTCTGACGCTCCGTCGGCGATCGCGAGGAACTCCCGCAGCCGCTTGCCCATAACTCGCCTATCGCCGAACCCGAAGGGGTCAATCGCCAGGGCGACCTCGACCATCTCGCGAGCGGTCGCGTCGCCACCGGACGCCGCCGCGATCATGGCCGCCATCATGGCCGTCGCGTCCCGGGCGTACCCGAGGTCAATGAAGGCCGCCTCGAAGGCCG
>JASFTE010000152.1:0-9094 GCA_050114035.1 Armatimonadota bacterium
GGTGCCGGCCCAGTCTCCGCTCAGCGCATTCACCGTGATCCCGAGCGGGCGGGCTCCGCCGAGCAACGGCCCAACGAACGCGGGCAGCGCCATGCCCTCGTTCTCGACGTCCGCCCTTCCCGCCCAGGGGATCCTGGCGCACTCGTGGCCGCCAACCGGCTCCAGGGCCTCAAATGTGTGGCGCGTGATGAACACGGGGCGCTCGGTGTCCTCGGGCACGCCGTAAGGCCACACGTGTCGCTCCTCCCACGTGTCGCCGACCCGCACGGGCGCCGGGGGCAGTGGGCCGGTGCCTTGCTGCAGGGTGCCTGTGAGGTCCGAGTCCGGCATCATCGCCTTGAGCAGGAGCTCGAGCTGCGGCATGCCGACGATCCGGCCGGTCGTGTCCGCCCTGACAGTGAGGCCCTGGCCAATGAGGGCGAGAATGGGGTTCCGCTTCGCCTGCTCGGCATCGAGACTGTCGAATACGACCCGATCGTTCATTAGCACCTGAACTTGCCCCTCTTCGAGGGTGATCTTCAGAGTCATGCCGAGCATCTGGTACTCGGTCGTCAGAGCGCCGAGCGTCCACTCGACCTCCGCCACGCCGCCGTCATCCACGGACGTGACCTCCTCGCGGAGATCGAGCCGACCGTTGATCCAGAGATCGCCCGGCTCGGCCGGGCCGCCAGGGAGGTCGAGGCTGATGGTCCCGATGCCGGTGAAGGTAATGCCCGTGACCGACTGCTCCCCTGCGACGTACTCCATCTGCAGCGCGTACTGCTCTTGTGCCAACACTGGAGTTGCCAATAGCCCCGCGGCGACGACCACCGCGATGCCGCTGCGTAGACCCATCGTGCACATCCTCTCTGTTCCGCGCCGCCGGGCCAGGGCCAGGAGCGTGAGGGCTCCTCGGGTCTGGGTGCTCCGCCAGAGAGTCGCCTGCCCCATCGGTGCATGCCTCGAAGTATTGCAGAGTACTCTGCAATACAGAGTAACATGACCCGACCATGCTGTCAAGGGCTCTTTTCGCCCGGGGCACGCGCCGGCGTGCCGGATTCGCTGTCACTCGTCGGCCTCAGCCGCACGAGCATTGCTGCACCATCCCGCGCCCGCGCGGCACAGAGATGACACTTGCAGCGCGGCAGTGTGTTCGTACTGGCTGACCAATGGGCCCCGGAGGTCCTGCCTGTGATGATTCGTCTGCATCACGCAATCGCCCACCTCACCATCCTACTGGTGCTCCTCACCGTCCCTGGGGCCGGCGTCGCTCAGCCGCCCAGCCCGACGGACCTGAACTGGCTCCGCACGGAGTGTGGGCAGGGCGCGCTCGCATATCAGTGCGAAGGCCGCGTCTACCTGACGGAGCTGTCCACCGGCACGACCGTCCGCATCGGCAATGGCATCATGCCGGAGTTCTCGCCCGACAGCTCGAAGCTCGCGTGGCTGGACGGGAAGTCAATCAAGGCGCGGGCGCGCCGAGGCAACGGGGACGTCCACACTGTCGCCACCGGCGTCGATCAGAACGGCGGCGTGCATTGGATCGGCAACGGCGAGATCATCCTGATGAGGGACCGCAAGTGGTGCCGTCGCACCCTCACCGGGCAGGAGCGCGAGGTCCCCGCGCTCACCCGGCTCGGCAGGCCCGGCCCCTACGGCGATGTGAAGCTGTGCGACGATGGCGTCTGGTCCATGGTCACACAGGGGCGCGAATGGAAGACCTCGGACGGACGCAAGGGCCGAGTGCCGGGCAACTGCTCCGTGAGCCTATCGCCTGACGGCAGAAGCGTCACGTCGCTGCACGCCGGCCACAAGCGGGCGAGCCTCACCGCCATCCGCCCCGGCGGGCGCCAGGCCGACGTGGAATGGCCGTGGAAGGGCGGCTTCGACAACCACCGCTGGTCGTCCAACGATCGGCGCTTCATCGCTGTCAACGACGAGAGCGCGAAGTGCGTGGTCGTCATCAATGTGGGGTCGAACCGCGCCACACGCCTGGGCAATCCCGGGAAGGGCGAGCTGTTCGGGGACTTCACGGTCGGCGACGGAGACGGGTCACCGTGGCCCGCGCCCGGCGCGACGGCGATCGCCGCAGGTCACTACCCGCCCTGGCCCTCGCACCGGCAGGGACTTGCCTTCATCTGGCACAACGCCGAGGAGTCCAACGCCGTCCTCGCGGCCGCGGGCGACCCCGAGCCCTGCCAGGTGACCTCGCGCGGTCGCGCGCACCTGGGCCGGTTCTTCGACATGGTGCTCAGAGGCGGGCGGTACGTGGCGGAGCCGACCACGGCCCGCATCGCCCTCGGCGCCTGGCGGAGCACCAAACAGCTCAGCATCGAGGCGGTCGTCACGCCGGCCGGTCTCGACCAGACCGGGCCGGCGGCCATCGTGTATCTCTCGTCCGCGGACGGTGGATCCAGTGTCGTGCTGGGCCAGGAGAGGGATCGACTCGTGCTCCGCACTCGCGGCGACGGCGCCGAAGGTCCCTCGACCGAGCTGGCGGCGCTCGAGGCGAACAAGCCTCACCACTTCGTTGTCTGTCTCAGCTACGGCGTCGCGCAGTGCTATCTCGGCGGCACGCGAGTCGCCTCCACATCGGTCGGCAGGACCGCCGACGGCGACTGGGTTGGCGGCCATCTATCCTTCGGCGGCGCTCCCGACGGTGAACACGCCTGGACCGGGCGCATCGAGGGCGTCGCCCTGTACTCTCGACTCCTGGCGCTGCACGAGATCGAGCGCAACTCCGCGGCCTGGCAGGCCCGCCTCGCCGCCCGACGGCCGCTGCCACGCCTGGAGGTCGATGCCGTCCTCGTCAAGAAGCGCCCCATCCCTCCGCCCGGGCCGTATCCCAACAGCCTGGTCACCTACGACTACCAGGTGAAGCAGATCCACGCCGGCCGCTACGACAGGCAGAAGCTCCTCGTCGTGCACTGGGGGGCGCTGAGCGGGCAGGAGCAGGCGCACGTCCGGGGGCTGGCTGAGGGCGACACCCATCGCCTCGTCCTCGAGGGCTTCGACGCCCACCCGGAGCTGGCGCGCGTCCGGATGGCGGGCAACGACGAGGACTTCGATCTGCCGCTGTTCTACGATGTCTCCGGCTGAGCGCGAGCGGCATCCCGCGCGGGGGCTCGCCGATCTGTCAGAAGCCCCTACTCATAGATGTTCTGCATCTGCCAGGCGTCCAGGGACTTGAGCTCTGCGTCCCGCCCCTGGGAACGGAGCGATACGCCGAGGCTGTCCTCGCGCCCCGGATAGACGCGCAACCCGACGCATTGCTTCCCGTTGACGAACACCTCGACGACACTCCTGTCGACGAACACGCGCAGCCTGAGCGGCTCGTCCCGACCGATGGACACCGGGGCCGTCTCCGGAGCTCGCGACCGCACATCCGGAAGCACCGATGAATACGATGAATCGATGGTAATCAGGCTCTTTCCCCTGTACCCCCGGTTCTTGAAGAACGCGATGCGGGTGAGCTCTTCCCTGTTCGGGGAGCGCAAGACGTTGATCTCGACCATGGGCGCGCCCTTCGGGTCGATCTCGGCGACGATCTCCATCGCATTGCCGCTGATGCTTTCGAGCACGACCTCCTGGTTCGCCGGGAGCGTCATCGCGTCTACGTGCTGGTGCTCGCCCCGCAGCGATTCGATGTCTCCCGCCGGCACAATGCCCAGTTCGTCTTCTGCGATCAGCGTCAGGCGTCGCGGCAGCGTCATAATCTGATTCCAGCCCTGGGTGGGAGCGGCCGGGTTCATGTTGAAGATCACGATGACTGCGCCCTCGCCGTCGGGCGTGGCGGAGGGGGCGTGGACACCGGCGGGGCCAGAGGCCCCGAAGTTGAAATCGCCGCCCATGGTCACGGCGAACTTGTCGCGCTCCGTGTCGTAATCGCCCAGCAGGTATTTCCCGCCGCTCATGTGGCTGTAGTGCAGGAGGATATGCTTGTCGCCGATGGGCCAGAAGTACGGGCATGCCCCGTCATCGCCGACGAGTGAATAGTGATCGTCCTCGACGAAGGGATGGAGGTACTCCCATGTGGCCAGGTCCTCGGAGCGGTGTAGGAAGTTGGCGCGGATGCGCTTGCCGCCCGGGCCGGTGTTGTGGGTGCCGGCCGTCAGCGCGTAGTAGGTGCCGTCCTGCTTCCAGATGCACGGATCGAAGATGTTGTAGGGCACGGAGGGCTGACCGGGTTTGGGGTATGGGATGACGGGTTGGCCGGTCACCTTCTCCCAGTTCAGCAGAAGCGGATCGCTGGATACGGCCACCATGGTGCCGGCCTTGGTGCCATGGTACATCGCGATCACCCGGTCCTCCTCGACGAGAGTGGAGCCGGAGAAGCACTTGTCCTCGGGATCCGGGTAGATGGCCAGGGGGAGATCGCGCCAGTGGATCAGGTCGTCGCTGACGGCGTGTCCCCAGTGCTGTCGCGTGTCTTCGGGCGGGTACGCCTGGTAGAACAGGTGCCAGCGTCCCTGCCAGAAGCACAGCCCGTTGGGGTCGTTGAGCCGGCCCTCGGGGTTGACGTAGTGGTAGATCGGGCGGTGCGCATCGCCGGCCATCGCCTTCCGCGACTCGGCGAATCGCTGCAGTAGAGGATTTGTCGCGAGCTGCGCTTCCTGCTCCTGCAGCGTGTCGGCGAAGGTGTACTTCGGCACGCGTGAGGTGCGGTCACGCGGGCCGCGCTCGTCCGCGGAGGCTGACAACTCCTTCGGCATTGCTCTGACTCTCCTTCTGTCTGCGTCGCCCTCCTTGGCCAGATCCCACTTCTCGCCAAGATACTCGTTCAATGCCGTTACTTCCTCGAACTCCAGTACGCGCTCGTATACCAGAATCTCGGCTATGTCGCCGGAGAGACACTCCTGGTCGTTCGTGATCTTGGCGCCTACACGGAACTTGTCATTGCCCGTGTTCTGGCGACTGGCGTCGATCTTGCCGCCCGCGGCTCTTGCTGCCCGGTTGTCGTTGTGCCAGAGGGCGACGTCGCCGCTCTTGTCCAGAGCCAAGACGGAGATGGTGAACGCGGCGGGCGTGTACGCCGTCAGCCTGTGCTGGTCATTGTTCTGCCCGTTGAAGCCGTAGCCGCGGTCCAACGTCAGCAGGCTCGCGCGTCTACCCGTTCCGGGGGACGCCTGCTCGCAGATGACCTGAGCTCCCCGTGAGAGGCTTCTCCGCCAGACGGCAACGATGGTGAAGCTGGTGTCGCCTTCCTCGAGCACGGCAGAGCCGTCGAGGTATCCCGCGCCGGCAAAACGGACGACGGGCAGGCCGTTGAGGGCATCTGCCACGATGCGCGGCTGCTTCGAGTCGTCCTCCTGTTTGACGTGATTGCCCAGTCCCGACAGGTCCTGCCACAGAGCCACCTTCCCCTCTGTGGTACTCGCATCGGGGCCCAAGGCAGAAGCATCGAGGTGCAGCACGAGCCCACCTTCCGGGATGCCCGCGGCATGCAGCGATCCAGGCAGAAGCGAAGTGGTCAGGACAGCCGACACGCAGCTCATCATGTGGCACTTCATTGCGTTCCCCCCATGCGGCCGTCGTTGGGCCTCCTCCCCACCCCCCCACAGGTTCTCTGCCCCAGGCGCGTCCCCTGCCCCGCCTACTCCCGCGGCACCCACTCGAACGACTCGCCATCGAGCCGCAGTGTCAGCGTCTTCGCGTTCTTCCCCCTGCCCCGCGGGGCCGGGTTCTGCGGAAGGTGCTTCGCCTGCCGTCGCTTGATCGCGTCGTACTTCCGGTCGGCGACGCAGGTGTCTGACGGTACGAGCAAGATCACCTCCCGGGACATGCAGGCAGGACTGGCCACCGACCCAACGAAGTCCATACCTGCCCCGGAGTTATGCTGACGGCCGCAACGCCCGTTTACACATTACAGCCCGCCCGTCGTCATACCAGGTGAGGGCCGGTGCGTCTCCGGCCCCGACGCGACCCGCCGCCGGAGGGTGGCAATGGACACAGCGGAAGAGCTCTACCAGACACTGATCGCGCCCGTCGAGGAGCGCATGATCGCCACCGTGGCCCGCATCGTCCGCGATCCGGACGACGCCGCGGACGTGCTGCAGGAGGTCCAGGCAGTCATCTGGAGCAAGCTCAAGCGCATCCATCGCCATCCCAACCCCCACGCCTACATCATGCGCATCTGCGTCACTCGCTCCTACGACGCCGTGCGGCGGCGCATCAGGCGGCGCGAGCGCGAGGCCCCCCTCGCCGACCAGCCCACGGCCCCCGCGCCGGACCGGCCGCTGCAGACCGTGGTCTCGCGCGAGAACGAGGCGGCCATCCACCGGGCGCTCTTCTCCCTCCCCCCGCGCCAGGCGCAGGCGCTCCTGCTGCGCGCCATCGACGACGCGCCGTACGACGCCATCGCCTGCACGCTCGGGTGCTCGGAGAACACCGCCCGCTCGCACGTCTCCAAGGGCCGGTCGCGTCTGCACGAAATGCTCGTGGATCTCGGCATCCTGTGAGCTCAGGGAGGCATACCATGTCCACCCGCAAGTCCAATGACCATGAGAACGACCGCGACGAGGCTCTGGACGCCGTGCGCGAGACGTTCGACGCGGAGGTGCCGCCCGAGCTCCAGCGGCGCCTGCGCCAGAGCATGTCGCAGTTCCGGCGCGATCTGCGGGAGCATCCCTACGTGCGCCGGCTCGCCCGGCACCGAGACGAAGCCCGCGCGGGCCGCGACTGGCGTGGGGTGCTCCGTCTCGGGCTGGCCGCGGCGAGTGGCGCGGCTGTCTGCGCCGCCATCGTGGCCGGGCTGATGCTCCTCCCCGGGGCGCCCAGTTGGGCCGCGGTGGCCGAGCGCTTCCGCTCCGTGCCCTTCGTCAGCGCGGTGATCTACCTCAACGACGGCGCGCTGGATCCGCCGTTCCGGTTCGAGCTCTGGGCGGCGAGCGACGGGCGCGCCCGCGTCCGCTACGACTCGCAGGTGATCTTCGCGTGGGGGGGCCAGGTGATCACAGCCTTCGACGTGGAGACGCGCGAGGAAGTGGAGGCAGACCATGACGCGGCCCAGATGCTCGAGCTGCTTGGGACAGGCGGGGACTTCTCCCTGGACAACATCCTCCGCGCCTTCCCCGTCCAGGGGATGGAGGACGTCACGCCGGCAGTCAACGCCGACGCCGCCATCTCGGAGGACCTGATCGTCTTCGACCTCGAGCGGGAGGACACTCTGGCGTGGCTGCGGGTCTGGGCGCTGCGGGAGAGCGAGCTTCCCGTGCGCCTGCGCGTCTGGGACCCGCGCAATGCCCAATCGGTGGACGCGTTCTTCACCTACTCGAAGGAGCAGCCGCCGGAGTTCTTCGATCCTGACGCCTTCGCCCTCACTCTCGCGATGGGCCACTTGCGCGCCGCCGAGCTCGCGTACGCCCATCTCAAGGACCCGGGCGGCCGGCCCATCACGCGTGAGGACGCCGAGCGCGAGCGTGAGGCACGGCGGGCGCGCCAGCCGGAGCCGGACCATCGCCTCCCAGTCGTCGAGCAGGTGACGATCATGCCGGACGGCGAGATCTGCGTCGTGTCCATCGGGTCGCACCCCGACGGGCCGGACTTCGCCGAGATGAAGGACGACCTGGGTCGGACGTACCACCGGGCGCACTGCACCTGGCACGACTCGGACCGATCGACGAAGGTCTTCCTGCCCGAGGACTACCCCTTCGATGCGCGACGGCCGACGAGGCTGACGCTCCTCGTCAAGCGCTGGGACCATGTGCGCCAGCCGGATGGGACGTCGAAGACTGTGGAGGTCTCAGCCGGATCGGTCGAGGTTGACGCAATCGAGGAGGCCACCATGTGGCCCGAGCATGCAACCGATTTCGACCCGCTCACCGCCCACGCGCGTCACCTGATCGTGCGCCGGAACGACTTCGCCCGGGCGCGGCGGGTGCTGGAACTGATTCCGGGCGAGCCCGCCGACAGCGAGGATGCGCTGCGCCGCGAGCAGTTCCGGGTGGAGATGCTGGTCAAGGAGCGCAGCTTCGACGAGGCGGTGGCCGTGGGCCACGCCCTGGAGCCGCTGCTGCTGGCGAAGTACGGCGCGTTGAGTGCTCGCTCCCCCCGGTACAGGGACGCCCGGCTGCACGATTTCCTCTACTGCCTGGCAGCCCTCGCCGGCGCCGGCGAGATTGACCGCGCCCGGGCGCTCTTTGCAGAGATCGCGGACTCGCCGATCCCCGAGGCTCCCCAGGAGCTCGCCGAGCGCATCCGGGAGAAGGTGCGGCGTGCCATAGCGGAACGCCCTGGCCGCGAGCTGCCCGCGTTCGCCCACGACCTCAGGCGTCTGTCGGGGATCACCATCGAGGACCTCAACACAATCGTGGGCAGGGACATGCTCAAGGACCCGCGGTTCGCGGAGCTGTGCGGTCTGCACGCGGCAGAGCCGGGGACATAGGTGCTGCTCCCCCACGTCGCGAGAATGCTTGTCCGTGCAAGCCATTCACCCCTATCTACTCGCGCCGTGCTTCCATGACTCGCACCGGGGTATTGCGGGGACGTAGTACCTGTTTCGCCCTGCACGGGCGGCCCGGAAGCGACAGACGCGCAGCGGCCCGCGGCCTCACAGCGAGTGCTCCCCGTGGCACTCGGTGCATGTCGGCTCGCCGGTGACGAGGCGCCCGGCGCTCGTGGCCTTCTGCCACCATGCCGCCCTGGCCGCCTCCACCTGCTCGGGATCCTGGTGCTTCCCGTGGCACCTCCGGCAGAATGGCTCGATCTCCCCCCGGCCGAACAGCACATCGGGCTTGGTCAGGTGGCCCTCGTCATCCCGGTGCTCGTAGCTCAGCCCATGGCACAGGACGCAGGTGATGCCGTGCGGCTCGTGAGTGGCGGCGAGCTCCTCCCCGCCGAAGTCCCCGTGGCATACCAGACACGGCGAGTTGTCCGCCGGGAAGATCGCCCGGTTCCCGCTCCTCTGCGCCATCGCCGTGATCTGCTTCGTGAGCTGCTTCTGCACCCGCTTCGCCCTGCCGGGCGTGTCGAGAGCCGACGAGAGCTGCGTTGCCGAGATGCAGACTGCGCCCACAATGACGCCCGCGATCGTCGCCATCCGTCTGGTCATTCCTGGACCTCCGTTCACACACGAGAACGGCGCCGCGCCCGCGAGGCGCAGCGCCGTTGGTTGCTG
>JASFTE010000153.1:0-9092 GCA_050114035.1 Armatimonadota bacterium
CATCGGGAGCGCCGCGGGACGATCCCAGGAGACACAGCCGGAGGTCACGGAGAGGCCGGGTGTGAGGCTGCTCTACGACGAAGGCGTTGACTGGACCTACGCGGAGATCATCGTCGAGGTTGTCTCCGCCGCGAAGCAAGCCTACGAGACGCTCTTCCCCGCTGCTGCGAAGCAAGAGATCCAGGTCCACGTCAGGCAGGCGCGCGACTGGTTCGAGAGCGTAGTCACTGACCGCGAGGACGAGATCCACGTCTACCTCGGCCCCAAGGGCATGGGGGAGCACTTCCGCGCCGACGCCGGACCGGTCGGCATCCTCTGCATAGCCGTGGCCGAGCTGTACAACCCGCGGCGGGTCCCCGGGCTGGATCGCTACCTGGCGCACCGGCACCTCGTGCCGGCCGTCGGCGACGCAACGGGGCTCATACAGCTACTGCAGTCGAGCCCAACCGCGCCAGCGGACGACGGCGCGCCGATGATGGCCCTGATGGCGCAGCCTGAGTACGCCGCCGTGCATCCGGACTTCGCGGCGGCGGCGGCACTGGCAGCCATCGAGGAGAAGCTCGGCCTCGAGGGTCTTCAACGTCTCATCGCAGGGCTGCCAGCGGCGGCAGGCGACCCGCTTGCCGCCATCCGTCAGACGGCCACCGCACAGTCAGCGGACCTCGCGGCGGCCTTCGTGAGCTGCGATCGGGCGAATGCACTGGCGCTGGAGGCGGACGGGACGTGTCTGATCGCGTCCTTTGGTGGGGACGAGCCGCTGACGCGCGTGCCGAACGCGACGCTGGCGACGCTATCGGCACCACTTCCGCTCCGGGCCTCCATGGTGTGGGGGATGTCGAGGAGCAACGAGTGGGCAACAGACGGGAGGCTGTCGCTGAAGCTCCACGCCAGGGACCGGACACGCTGGGGCGAGCTGTCCATTCACGATCCCGACTGGCGGTTCAAGGACTGGCGACGCTTCTCGAAGTTCGAGATGGACCTGAAGTTCGTGTCGGCGGCGCCCCAGAGGATTCGCGTCTTCCTCCACGACGACGTTGGGTACTCGCACGGCACCGTCCTGATGTTTGAGGCCATCGTGCAGCCCGGGGAGTCGCACCACATCGAGTACGCTCTGGACCCAGATGCGCTCAAGGGTCAGCCGGCGGTCCGGGCTCGCTACTTCGGGGGCTTCCGCGCGGGCGAGGTGGCGGGGCTGGAGGTCATCATGGACGATGCTCCGCCGCCCATGACGCTGTACATCGACAATCTCCGCCTGACGCCGCGAGGAGCCTGATCCAGGGCGGTTCCCCCTGGCCTGTCAGAGCTCCGGCGCCTCCTGCTCCGCATCGAACTGCTCCCGCCGCTCGTCCAGCTCCCCGACGAGGTCGTCCAACGTATCCGCCGAGATGATGCCGCGCTGGTAGGCATCCAGGAGCGCCCGCTTCTCCGCATGGTACACCAGCCGGCGGGCTTCGGCCATCCGCACGGCCTCGAGCTCCTGCTCCTCGCGGTGCATCTCATCCAGGCGCTCCTCGAGATCCTCGGTCTCCTCCTCGTACGCGCCGGCCAGCCTCGTGTGCAGCCGCGATGTGAGCACGTGCGACCCGCGCAGGCCCTCGAGGGCTGTGAGAGCCGCGCGGTTGGCCACTATTTGCCCCACCAGCCGCTCGAAGCGCTCGGCTGCCTCCGAGCGGCGCGCCAGGCCCAGCCACTTCACGAGATGGCGGATGCTCAGGCCCTGGAGGACCAGGCTGAGAAAGACGACGCCGAACGTGGCGGGCAGCAGGAAGTCCGATCCGCCCCATGCACGCAGATTGATGTCCTTGGTGGCGGGCACGCGCAGCACCATGATCATCGACAGCGCGCCCTTGAGCCCGCCCCACGTCAGCACGTGCCGCCACGACACCGGCACCGGCTCGCCCACGCTCGATAGCATGTACGCCGCCCCGTGGCTGACAGCCGCCCGCGTGATGAGGTAGATCACGTAGACACCGAGGACGAGCCCGACCAGCCGGCCGACGTGCGGGACGCCCTCAAGACGGCTCAGCTCGACGCCAATGAGCAGAAAGATCACGGAGTTGACGACGAAGACGGCGTATTCCCAGAAGGTGTGCAGCGTGACCACGGTCTTGGGCGACATTCCTGTCGCCCTGCCGTAGTTGCCCATCCAGAGCCCGGCGACGACCACCGCTATGACCCCGGAGAAGTGGTACCCGGCCACCTGTACTTGCTCGGCGACCAGGAAGGCGCCATAGGCCAAGATGGTGCTCAGCGTCACCTCAATGAGGTGGTCGTCGATGGTGCGCGTCAGCCGCGAGGCCGCCAGGCCAAGCACAGCCCCCACGACGAGGCCGCCGACGGTGGCGATCACGAAACTGACGAGGCCGGCGCTGAACGATACAGCGTCCGGGTCCTTCCCCGCCTCCACCAGTATCGAGAAGATCACAAGGCCCACCGCATCGTTGAAGAGGCTCTCACCCTCCATGAGGACCGACAGGCGCCTCGGCACTCCGAGTTGGCGGAATATGGCCAGCACCGAAATCGGATCCGTGGGGGAGATGATGGCCCCGAGCAGGAGCGCCTGGATGAGCGGCAGACCCAAGAGCAGATGGCACAGGAGCCCCACGATGCCAATGCTCAGGATGGTGCCGGGAATGGCGAGGGTGAAAACGGGACCGGCATTCCGCGAGAAATGCTCCCACTTGAGCCCGAGCGCCGCCTCAAACAGAAGCGGCGGAAGCAGGAGGTAGAAACAGATCGCCTCATACTGCTCGTGGGAGATGTTCAGGCCGGGCACGGCGCGCGTCAGCGCGAGCGCCAGCCCGGCGAACACCAGCACCACCGTGTACGGCAGCCGCAGACGGCGGACGATGAGCGCCACCGCCATCGCCACGATGAGCAGACCGACCACCGTTGCGATCGCCTGGTGCAACTCCATCCCGGCCGTGTCCTCTACGGCTGCCACAGCCTGCTGCGTGTCCATCTCAGCGCTGACCTCGCCTGCGTCTCGGCCCCAGTGGGTGCATCTCTCATAGCTTCGCGCCGTTCCTTGACACCCCTTCTTGGGCGGCGCTATAATCGCCGGGCGGAGGCGCGGTGAGGGCGATGCCCCGAGCAGTGCGCATCACACATGACATCGAGCGACTCCTGGCCGCGCTGCCGGAGCAACTGCAGCGCGTCCTGCACGAGCGGGAGGACATCGACGAGCTCCTGGAGGTCGTTCTGGACCTCGGCCGCCGGCCGGAGGCGCGCTTCCCAGATGACGGGTTCGTGTACCTGGACGAGCAGGAGTGCGCGCCGGACGGCATCGAGTACGTGGTCGCGCGCATCGGTGAGTTCGGCCACGACAACCGGGCCGGCATTCGGCGCACGCTGCACCGCGTCTCGGCGATTCGCAACCGCACCGGCGCCATCGTGGGCCTCACATGCCGCGTGGGCCGGGCCGTCTACGGCACTATAGACGTCATCCGAGACGTGGTCGAGAGCGGGCGGAACATCCTCCTGCTCGGCCGCCCCGGCGTCGGCAAGACCACCATGCTCCGCGAGGTGGCGCGGGTACTGAGCGACGAATTCGACAAGCGCGTCATTGTGGTGGACACGTCGAACGAGATCGCGGGTGACGGCGACATTCCCCATCCGGCCATTGGCCGAGCCAGGCGGATGCAGGTGGAGCGGCCGGAGAGGCAGCACGACGTGATGATCGAAGCGGTCGAGAACCACATGCCCGAGGTCATCATCATCGACGAGATCGGCACCGAGCAGGACGCCTTCGCCGCGCGCACTATCGCCGAACGCGGCGTGCAGCTCGTCGGGACCGCTCACGGCAACACGCTGACGAACCTGTACCAGAACCCGACGCTGTGCGACCTCATCGGCGGCATCCAGGCCGTCACCCTCGGCGACGAGGAAGCGCGGCGCCGAAAGACCCAGAAGACCGTCCTGGAGCGCAAGGCGTCCCCCACATTCGATATCGTCGTCGAAATCATGGAGATCGATAGGCTGTCCCTCCACTCCGACGTCGCGGCCACCGTCGATGCGCTTCTCCGCGGACAGGCGGTCAAGGGCGAGCATCGCGTGCGAACGTCCGACGGCGGCATGGAGGTGGTGCAGCGCGAGGAGTTGCCGCAGGCCGGGGACGGCCGGGCCTCACGCGCCATCCAGGGCCCCGACTGGCTCCCCGCTGTGCCGAAGATACACCCTTCCGGCGTCAGCCGTCGCCGTCTCGAGAAGGCGATGCGCGAGCTGCGAGTGCCCGCGAGCGTCGTCATGGACGCCCGGCAGGCCGACCTCGTCATCGTGCTCGGTTCCCCGCACGACAAGCGTCGGAAGACCGTGTCCAAGGCGCCTGAGTTCACCGTCCACAGCGACACGTACGGCCAGCTATACGAATGCCTCCGCAGCGTGTTCAACGTCAGTGAGACACCGCGGGAGGAGCTTGCCCTCAAGGAGGTCGAAGATGCGCTGAGCCGCGTTCTGACGACGAACGAGCCCGCGGAGCTCACGCCGCAGAACGCGTACATCCGCCGCCTGCAGCACGAGTACGTCAGCCGCCACAACCTCCGCTCCAGCAGTGTGGGCCGCGAGCCGCGCCGGCGAGTGCGCGTCATTCCCGCTTAGTGGTTGACAGGTGGCAGTTATCAGTCATCGGTTTCCAGTTCTCAGCCTTCAGTCGCCGGGTCCGGATGCTCAGTCGTTCGCCCCAACGGCTTTCAGCGGAAGGTCCCAAGTGAGCAGCTATTGGGACCGCCAGGTCTGGCGCAAAGCGGTGGATCTTGTAACGCAGGTGTACACACGCGCGGCTATCCCAGGCATGGACAGTTTGGCCTTACTAGCCAGACACGCCGAGCCGCCACCTCCATTCCAGCGAACATCGCGGAGGGCCAGGCACGCAAGAGCACAGCAGAATCCCGCAGATTCCTCATCACTGCTCTTGGCTCGGTGGCCGAACTGGAGACGCACATCGAGATCGCGAAGCAGTTGGAGTACCTGCCGCAGGAGCAGACTCAGTCTCTGCTCAACGCCGCCAACAAGATCAGCCGTATGATCGAGGGACTGCTCCGATCACTGAAGGCACAGAGCCGATGACGCGTCACTGAAGATGCCGAACTGACAACTGAAGGCTGATAACTGACAACTGGGCGTGGCCATGCTGGGGAAGTTCATAACCATCGAGGGCGTCGAAGGCTGCGGCAAGAGCACGCAGATCGCTCGGCTGGACGAGCACCTGCGGGAGATGGGATTCATCACGCTGGTGACGCGGGACCCCGGCGGCACCCACATCGGCGACGCCATCAGGGAGGTCCTGCTGTCGCCGCAGAACACCGAAATGAGGCCTGTCTGCGAGCTGCTGCTCTTCGCCGCGTCTCGCGCCCAACTGATGGGGCAGATCATCAGGCCAAGTGTGGAGATGGGCAGCATCGTCCTCTCGGACCGCTTCTCGGCCTCGACCTACGCATATCAGGCCGTGGCGCTTGAACTCGGCGAGGACGCGTTCGATGCCGCCGACGGCATTGCGACGGGCGGCGAAGCGCCGGACTTGACGGTGATCCTGGATGTCCCGCCCACCGTGGGCATGCGCCGCCAGGGCAGGGGGGCGCAGCACGTCGGGGACCGCATCGAGCGACGCGGCATCGAGTTCCACGAGCGCGTGCGGGAGGGCTACGTGGCGTACGCACGACGGCACGCGGATCGCGTGGTGGTCCTCGACGGTAGCCCTAGCGAGGACGCCGTGCATCAAGAGGTCATTGCCAAGGTCACACCAATCTTGCCAGAAAGGACGTAGGCGCAAGGGCAGCGGAAGAGGTAGTCAACGTGTGCGTGTCGGACTCGTCCCGGCGTGACCCTCTTCCCCCCGTCCCGTACCTGAACTCGATGTCCTTTGCCCACGTCGTTGGCCACGAGCGCTGCATCGCGGTGCTGAGGCGGGCCATAGCCTCGGCGCGCATCCCCCAGGCGTACCTGTTCTGCGGGCCCAACAACGTGGGCAAGACGCTGTCGGCCCTCACCTTCGCGAAGGCCGTCAACTGCGCCGAGCCGCGCGCCGGCGCCGAGTTCCCGGATGCCTGCGACGGGTGTGCCTCGTGCACGAAGGTGGCGGCCGGCACGCACCCGGACGTGACGGTCGTCGGGCCCGTGACACGGCTCGGCAGCGGCGAGGAGACCGATGGAGCGGACATCTATGTCGAGGGGACGATGATCCGCACCGAGCAGGTAGGCGGTCTCATAGCCAGTGCCCATCTCACCCCGGTGGAGGGTCGGCGGAAGGTATTCATCGTCCAGCATGCGGAGGCGATGAACGATGCGTCCGCGAATCGTCTCCTGAAGACGCTCGAGGAGCCGCCGGGAGCAACGACCTTCGTCCTCACGACGCAGAGCCCGTCGCAGCTCCTGCCGACGATCCAGTCGCGCTGCCAATGGCTCCGGTTCGGGCCCGTGCCGGAAAATGTAGCCGTCGAGAGGCTGCAGACGGACCTGCCGACGCTACGCGGCGACGTCATCGCCGCTGCCGTCTCTCTCTCCGATGGTCGGTTCGGCTGGGCCAGGACGGTGCTCTCGCATCCGCCCTTGCTGCAGATGCGCGAGGCGGTGCTGCAGACTGCGTCGAGCCTGCCATCGCTTGAGTTGGTCCAGGCCTTGCCCTACGCCGAGCAGCTCATCGAGGCTGCCGAGCAGTGGTGGCTCACCGTGGCCGGCGAGGAGCTCGGAGCCGAGGCGCTCCGCCGGCAGCGAGATCGGGTGTTGCGCGCGCAGGTGGGCGAGCTGCTCGGTGTTCTGCTGTCGTGGTTCCGCGATGTGGCACTGGCCTGCGCCAGGCCGGACGCCCGGGAGCTCGTCAACGCCGACTGGGCCGAGCAGCTCCGCGTGGCCGCGGAGCGCTGCGATCCCATGGCCGCCCACATCGCCTGCAGAACCATAGGCGAGACGCGCCGGTTCATACAGACAGGCAACGCGAATCTACGGCTGGCGCTCGAGGTGATGTTCATCAAGCTGATCCGAGGCAGCCGTTAGCCCGGGGGTGCAGGCTCCCGTCCTACCGCCACACGGCAGCTCCCGGCAGAGGGCTCTGCAGACACCCACAACAGACATGTTGGAGGCGATGTACCAGATGATGAATGAGGCGATACTTCAGGCTGATCCAGAAATGGGCGATGTCCTGACGAGAGAGCTCGACCGGCAGCAGAGCACCCTCGTCCTGATCCCCTCGGAGAACTACGCCAGCAAGGCCGTGCTCATGGCGAGCGGCTGTATCATGACGAACAAGTACGCCGAGGGCTCGCCCGGGAAGCGCTACTACAACGGCTGCGAGCTCGTGGACCGTGCCGAGACCCTCGCCATCGACCGGGCCAAGGAACTCTTCGGCTGCGACCACGCGAACGTGCAACCGCTCACCGGGGCCCTCGCCAACATGGCCGCCTACGATGCCCTGCTCGACGAGGGCGACACGGTGCTGGCGATGGAGTTGAACCACGGCGGGCACCTGACGCATGGGCATCCGCTCAACTTCTCGGGCCGTTGGTACAACTGCATCTGGTATGGCGTCGCGCGGGACACAGAGGCCATCGACCACGACGAGCTCCGGTCGCTGGCCCGGGAGCACAAGCCCAAGCTCATCGTCGCCGGCGCGAGCGCCTATCCGCGCATCTTCCACTTCGAGCGCTTCCGTGAGGTCGCCGACGAGGTCGGCGCATACCTGATGGCCGATATCGCGCACATCGCTGGGCTGATCGTCGCGGGCGAGCACCCCGATCCGGTGCCCTACTGCGACATCGTCACCACCACAACGCACAAGACGCTGCGAGGGCCGCGGGCGGCGATCATCATGTGCCGGGAGCAGCACGCCCAGGCCATCGACCGAGCCGTCTTCCCCGGGATCCAATCGGGGCCGCAGATGCACGTCGTGGCCGCAAAGGCGGTGGCGTTCAAGGAGGCGCTCTCAGCCGAGTTCAAGCAGTACCAGCACCAGATCGTGCTCAACGCCGCCGCGCTGGCTCAGTCAATCATGGACCAGGGCTTCCGCCTCGTGTCGGGCGGGACGGACAATCACCTCATGCTCGTGGACCTCAGCGACAAGGGCATCACCGGGCGCGACGCCGCCGACTGGCTTGAGGAAGCCGGCATCTGCGTCAACAAGAACCTCATACCCTTTGACACGCAGAGCCCCATCGTCACAAGCGGCATCCGCCCCGGCTCGCCGGCCGTTACGACCCGGGGCATGAAGGAGCCCGAGATGACCCTCATCGGCGAATACATGGCGCGAGTGCTGAGCGCCGGTGACGACGCTGCCACCATCGCCGACGTGCGCGAGAAGGTCCGCGAGCTGTGTCAGCAGTTCCCGGTCTACACAGATCTGTAGAACAGCAACCAGTCGCTACTGCACAACGGACAACTGCCTTGCGCTCTCCATGACCTACCAGGAAGCCATCGCCTACCTGGAGTCCTTCGTTGACTACGAGAAGCTGATGGGATACGTGTACGATCCCGTCCGCTTCAACCTGGCTCGACCACGCCGACTCCTCAGCGCCCTGGGCAACCCGCAGGACCGCTTCGACACCATCCACATCGCGGGCACGAAGGGCAAGGGCTCGACGGCGATCATGACCGATGCCATTCTCCGGGCCGCCGGACTCCGCAGCGGGCTGTTCACGACGCCGCACCTCGTATCGTTCCGCGAGCGCATCGTCACCGACGGGCAGCTCATCCCCCAGCCGGACCTGGCAGCGCTCGTACAGCGCGTGCGGCCCACCATCGAGGAGCACAAGGAGCACGCGGACGAGGGCCGTCTGTCGTTCTTTGAGATCTACACTGCTCTCGCCCTGCTCCACTTCGCCGAGCGCGAGGTGGACATCGCCGTGGTGGAGTGTGGCCTCGGGGGGCGTCTCGACGCCACGAACGTCCTTTCGCCGCTGGTGTGCGCCATCACGCCCATCGACATCGACCACACGGCGGAGCTGGGCGACACCCTCGCTGCCATCGCCGGAGAGAAGGCGGGAATCATCAAGTCTCGAACGCCGGTCGTGGTGGCGCCGCAGGAGCCGGAGGCAGGCGATGTCATCCTGGCGGCGGCCAGGGACAGAAACGCCGAGGTGTGCTCCGTCACCGTCGCTGCCGGTGCC
>JASFTE010000154.1:0-9052 GCA_050114035.1 Armatimonadota bacterium
GTCCGTGATCCCGTATGGAGGCCGGAAGCACCTCGGGGGGCGGCCGGTGGCCCCCCGGATGAGTTGCTCCGTCTTATGCAGCTCTTCCTCAGCCTCCTCGGCAGAGGGGCGCGCCGGATGAGAGAAGCTGTGGTTCCCGACGGCGTGGCCCCTGGTGGCCATCCGGCGCAGCAGCCCCGCGTGGCGGCGCACGCGCTCGCCCAGCACGAAGAAGGTCGCCCGAGCGCCGTGAGTGGCAAGGGCCTCGAGGATGCGAGGCGTGATCTTGCGGTCGGGGCCATCGTCGAAGGTGAGGGCAACGAGCTTCGCGGGGAAGCGCCGCGGGCGCTTGCGTATGAGGGTCCCCCTGTAGCCCCGGGGAACGGACCAGTCAACGGGCGCAACGGCCACGGGGAAGAACCCGGAGGGCGTCCACAGTCCGACCGGAGGCGCGTACTCAGCCTCGGCGGACGTTGAGACGCGCGGTTTCGAGGCGTCGTCATCAGCGCCCCCACCGACGCCAGGTGAGGCCAGCACCAGCGCGACGCAAGCCGCACGCATCGCTACCGCCGCCGCAGCTTTACCTCCTTCACCATCACGGCCATGTCCTTGTACTTATCGCCCCCGTGCACCTGGAAGCCTATCCTGCCGACGGTGTACTGGGTGTCCGTGGCCTCGGCGACCTTGTTCCCGTTCAGCACCACCGTGAGCTTCGGCCCGACGGCGGTGATCTGCGCCAGGTTCCAGTCGTCGCGCTTCTCGATCGACTCGTCCATGTTCTTGGCGAGGAAGCCCTTCGACCAGATGCTGCCGGTGGTGGCGCCATAGTCCTTCAGCGACAGGATGTCCATCTGGTACCCGAGCTTCTTCTTCTCGGGCTGCGAGCGGAACCAGACGCCCGTGTTGGCGGGCCAACGCACCTTGTAGCGCACCGTCACCTCGAAGTCGCGCCACTCCGTCGTGGTGAACAGATCTCCCACCTTGCCGTCGTTCTGCTCGCCGACCAGGACGCCGTCCCGGATCGTCCACTTGGCGTCGCCGCGCTTGATCCAGCCCGTGAGGTCCTTGCCGTTGAACAGCGAGACCCAGGCGTCTTCATCACTCGGCGCCGTTCCCTCCTGAGCCTGCAGCGCGCCGCCGGGAAGCGAGACGGCGCACGCGGCCGCGAGCAGCGCGAATACGCTGCGTCGCTTGGTAGCATTGAGCATCGCAATCCTCCCGATTGACGAGGTCCCGACGCGCGAGTCACCGCACGATCCGGGGCGCGCCCCAGGTGGCGCGTCCGTAGAGCCAGATACGCCCGCCTTTCGGCGCCGTCGTCAGCCGCAGCCGCCGCACGCCCTTGATGGGCACCCGGATCTCGTGCGGCGGGCTGCTCCACCGCATCACCGGTGACTGCTTGAGCTCCTTGCCGTCGCCGTGCACGCGGAACTGCACCTTCTCGACATCGCGACGGGCCTTGGCGATGGTGGGCTTGCCGTCCAGATCCACGCCCACGGTGGCCATGAAGTGCGAGAAGCCGCCGCCGATGTTGAACTCCACCCACGACGGCGCGTGCGTCCCGAGGCCGTGCTCGAAGGCCACTCCGCCAATGCGGACGGGCTCGCCCGCGCCGTTGGCGTCGAAGCCCAGCGGCCCCTTGGCCTGATCGGAGGCGGCAGGCAGGAGATCGGTGAGATACAGGTCGCCGTCAAAGAGCGACGGAGCCGCTCGGCGCGGCACGCGCTGCGGCACGGCCCGGCGCCGCAGAGACGGCTCACCGGCGAAGGCGTACGTCGGGTCGAGTCGCCAGCGCTTGTCAAAGAAGCCGACGAGCAGGAACGTCTCCGGGTTGTGCGTCTTGTCATCGAAGACGCCGTAGTCGAACCAGTTCCTGTTGAAGTAGACGCCCCAGTCGAACCAATTACCGAAGCGGCGGTTGATCTGGTACAGGCCGCGCCAGGTCACGCCCGCGAGCACTACGACATATCGCCCCGTGTTCATCGGATTGGGGTAGCAGAACTTGACGCCGACGTCCGGGCCCTCGAAGCGCTGCCCACCAGCCTCGATGCCCATGTCCGTGATGCGGATGGGCAGCTCGTCGGCGACTTCGGCGGTGATGAGGTTGGCGTTCGGGCCGCCGTACAGGATGAGGTTGGCCGTCTCGACGTCCGCCGTGGTGACGTCGCGATCGGACTTGACCCGGCACGGAGCCGTGTAATTGCCGCGCCAGCGCTCGGCGAAGGCCTCCGCCTCTGCCCGGGTGATCCACCGCTCCAGCGGCGACCTAGCGGACGTGCCGTACACAACGATGAACTCCGAGAGCATGGCGTCCTCGATGGGGCCCTCCACGCCCTGCCGCTTCACCAGGCCCTTGGGCTCCGCCCGGGAGGGCGACCAGTCCCCATCGTCCATCTCGAAGGACAGGGGCGCCACTTGAGGCAGCACGTCGTTGAACGCCTCCTGCCCGTCAATCCTGACAGTCACCGGCTGGGCGCGCGATATCAGAGGCTCCCTGGGGCTGAGGGCGAACCGCCAGATGTTGGATGTCTGCACGGTGATGGCGTTCGGCGCGACGACGTCGGCCTCGATCTTGCCGAAGCGCATGGGCTCGTCGAGGCCCAGCACATCCACCCAGTACGCGCGATGATGCCGTAGGAAGGCCGTGCGGAATACCACCCGCTTGGGCTGTGCCACGCGGCGCTGCGCCAGCAGCCAGTCGGTCTTCTCCTTGCCGACCCACCCGGGGAAGCCGCCGTGCCCGCCCCCAGAGATCTCGTGGTAGATGACCGGGTAGCCCAGCGACTCCATCCTCTCGGTCATGTTGCGCGAGTGCCAGACGGGGACCACATCGTCGGCGCTGCCGTGGGCGCAGAAGACCGGCACGTGGGCCATGTTGTCGGCGAAGGCGATGGGGTTGACGTTGTCCCGCACGAATGTGCGCAATTCGTCGTAGGCCGGCTCGGGGCGTTCGCCCCAGCCCCACTCCCGCTCCCATGCGGCATGGTCGGCGTTGCCGCACACGGGGCCGATGGCGGCGAACAGATCCGGGTAATGCACGGCCAGCGTCCACGAGCCGGTGCCGCCCATGGAGCCACCCGTGGCGTAGATCCGTGCCGGGTCAATGTTGTAGTCCCGGCGCACCTCCTCAATGGTACGCAGCACGTCCACCTCGCCCACATACATGTAGTCCACGCTGCCCCGGCCATGCGGACTGAGGACGATGCAGCCGCGTATGCCTCCCACCGGGTAGCCCTGAAAGGCCCGGTTGCCCCCGTGACCGTGCATGCGCAGCACCAGAGGCACCGGCCGCGTGCCGTCATACTCGTGCGGGACATGAACTCCGTACGGCTGCAGGTTGCCGTCGATCTCCGAGCGGTACCCCTTGAGAATGCTGCCCCGCCACGCGACGAAGGGATCGGCGCCGCGCCGCACGAGGTCGAGGGCCTCGTCGATCTTGTCGAGTGCCTCCGCGATGGGCTTGCGATCCTTCTCATTGGGGCCGCGTCCGCCCCGGCCGAGCTTCGTCCACCAGTACGTAATCTGAGTCTCGAGCGAGTCGAGGTGGCGGTCTGCCTCGCCTCGCCGGAGCCACCGGAGTCGCGATATGCGCATCTCAATCCTCGTCGCCTGCTGGCGACAGTCCGCCACGGCCCGCACTGCGGGTCGCCGCAGGCAATGAGCCGGCTCCGTCCCGAGCATCGCTGTCGCCAGCACGAGGGACACGAAGAGCACTATCGGACGCCTTGGTCGCATTGCCGCCGCACGCCTCCTGGCACTCATGCCTCTGCTCGGGCTGCTTCCGCATGCACTGGGCCCGTTCCTCTCGCGGACTCCGCTGCCACCATCCCTATGGCATTCCGGGCGGGAAGATGGTAAGCTGACCTGGGAGGCGAATCCATGGCAGCAGGGCGCCGGGCGCGAGCACCGGCGGCGAAGGAGAACCAGCGCGGTGGCTGAGCAGTTGATATCGTTGTTCCCCATGCATATTGTGGTATTCCCGGGCATGGTCCTGCCGCTGCGCGTCGAGGAGGAGTCGCAGCGGCAGATGATTGAGGACTGCCAGGAGGGCGACAAGACGTTTGGCGCCGCCCTCATCCGAGCGGTGCGCGGCGAGGGCGAGTTGGTGCCCCACGCCATCGGTACCACCGCCGAGATCCAGAAAGTGGAAAAGACCGAGGAGGAGGCCGTGCACGTCGTTGCCGTGGGACGGTCCCGGTATCGGCTCGTCGCCGTCGAGCAGCACGCGCCGTATCTCACCGGGCGTGTGGAACTGCTGCCGCGGGACGAATCCAAGGCGGCCGACATGGAGCCCCTCATTGCCGAGAACTGGCGGCTCTTCCAGCGCCACATGGAGCTGCTGTTCACTGCCGCGAGCCGCGAGCCGCCCGAGCTTCAGATGCCTCAGGACCCGGAGTTGCTCTCCTTCCTTATGGCCGCCAACGCTCGTATGTTCCCTGACAAGAAGCAACTGCTCCTGGAGACCGAGACTGCAGAGGAGCGTCTCCAGGCGCTCCGACAGATGCTCAAGGTGGAGAACGATACCCTCAAGGCCATCCTCGCCACCATGGGCCCCGCCATCCCGCCGGAAGAGGAATCCACCTCCCCCGACGACGAATAGCCCCTGCTGCGTGCCCGTCTCGTGCGGGCTCAGCATCCAGAGCGCCGGCTCCGGCGGCAGACGGCTCCCCGATGGACGGTGTGTGGGAGCCAAGACGGCCACGCCCGGGTGCGGGCTCCTACCGACCGCAGCGAGGTGCAGCCGACCCATGACGGTGGCCGACTTCCAGCGGCTCATTGAGGACATCTACTTCGCCAGGGATAGCGCCCGGGGCCTGCACCCGACCTTCGCCTGGCTCGTGGAGGAGGTGGGCGAGCTGGCGCGGGCCATACGGCGGGGCGACCCGGAGAACATGCGCGAGGAGTTCGCCGATGTCTTCGCGTGGCTGGCCACGACAGCTAGCATCGCCGGCGTGGACCTGCAAGAGGCGGCGGCGAAGTACCGGCACGGCTGCCCCAAGTGCCACGGCGTGCCGTGCGAATGCCCGGAGTGACCGACGGCGCCGGGATACGACTCTGGCTTCTCGTTTGTTAGCACTACAGGCCAAGAAGAGAGGGATAATGCAGCAGCATGGACATTGCGAAGCGCCTAGTGGGCATCTGCGCTGCAGGCGCCGCCATTCTCATCGTGATCCTCAGTTTCGGGCGCAAGCCGCCGACGTCCGCCCTTGTGGGAGGCCGGGCGCCGGCATTTGTCGCCATTGATCCTAACGGAGTCGCGATCCACCTCCGCGACATGACGGCGAGCCCGCTCGTCCTGTGCTTCTGGCTCATGCACGACGGTGCGGACGGCGACAAGCTCGTGTCCACTCTGGATACGCTTGCGCGGGACGCCGAGGAGTTGCCAGGGCTCGTCGTCGCGGCCGTCAATTGTGACGCATCGTCCGAGGAGATCGCCGAGTTCGTCAAGGACAAGGACCTCAAGTGCTTCGTCTTGCACATGGGAGATGACCCCGAGAGGCTGCAGACCATCGCGCAGCTGTACCACCTCGACGACCATGGATTCCCGCGCTTCTTCTTCCTCGAGTTCCGAGATGATAACATCGCGGCCGATCTCGAGGGCTTGCACACCGCCGAGGAGCTAAGGCAGGCAGTCCTCGACGCAAACCTCCTTCCCTGGCTTACCGAGGCCGAGGCAGAGGGCTCGTAGGGCGCTCTCCTGCAGCGGACCCACGGCCCTTGTGCGGGACTACACATGCGCGGCCAGCGGGAGCGCTGAGAATACGTCGAAGTCCAGGCCGCTTGGCCCGTGGCGGTGCAGCACGCGGTGCCCGGCGCAGGCGATCATGGCGGCGTTGTCGGTGCACAAAGACGGGGGCGGGCACCGGAGTGGGATGCCGGCCTCGTCCGCGGCGGCGCCGGCAGCGCGCCGCAGGGCGGTGTTGGCCGCCACCCCCCCGGCGAGCAACACCTCAGCGGCGCCGATCTGCCGAGCCGCCGCGAACGTGTGCTCCACCAGGACATCCACGATGGCCTGCTGGAAACTCGCGGCGAAGTCGTCCACGCAGAGCGTGCCCCCCTCCCGCTCCCACAGACGCGCGGCTGCCGTCTTCAGCCCGCTGAAGCTGAAGTCGAAGGAGTCGGGGAAGTGCACGCGCGGCAGCTCGATGGCCGTCGCGTCCCCCGCACGGGCGCGGGCATCGATCGCCGGCCCGCCCGGATGCGGCAGGCCCAGCAGCCGCCCGATCTTGTCGAACGCCTCTCCGGCAGCGTCGTCGCGGGTCCAGCCCATGATGCGGTACACGCCCTGGGCCTCGATGTGCACCACATCCGTGTGGCCGCCGGAGGCGACGAGACACACGGCCGGAGTCCGGAGCGGCGCGCCGTCCAGTTCATTCGCATACACGTGTCCCTCGATGTGATTCACTGCCACGATGGGTATGCCCAGCGCATACGCGTACGCCTTCGCCCCCGAGACGCCCACCAGCAGTGAGCCGATCAGCCCCGGCCCGTGCGTCACGGCAATGCCGCCCAGATCGCCGAAGCAGACTCCCGCCCCCTCCATGGCCTGCGCCACGACGGCCGTGAGCAGCTCCGCGTGCTTCCGCGACGCGATCTCTGGCACCACGCCGCCGAAGCTCGCATGGAGCTGCATCTGCGACGCCACCACGTTGGAGCGCCGCTCCCGGCCGTCGCAGACCACGGCCGCGGCCGTCTCGTCGCACGACGTCTCAATGCCCAGAATGGGCAGCGGCTGTGTCGCCATCACCCACCCCTGCTGACCCAGTCTCAATGAGGGTAGTGTCGGACACGGGGGCACCGAGGCCCGTCGTCACGTGTCGATCTCCTGCTTCCACGCGTCGAGCTGTGAGGCGAATCCGGGGGCCTGGATGTCATCGAGGCTCGCAACAATGGCGTCCTCTCGAGTGAGCCCGTCACGGTAGTAGTTCTTTCGAACACCCAGGAGCCGGAAGCCGTACTTCACGTACATGCTGTGCGCCGCCAGGTTCGATACGCGGTACTCGAGCACAAGGCGCCCAGCGCCGCGCCACACGGCTTCCTGGAGCATATGCAGGAGGATGCGCGTGCCCAGGCCTCTGCGTTGCCACATCGGGGCGACGGCGATGGTACACAGGTGGGCCTCAACAGGCAGCACCCACATCCCGGCATATCCGACTACCTCGTCGCCGTCTCGGGCGGCCACGTACAACGCGACATCGTCTTCGCGCGCAAGCTCCCGAGCGAACGCCTCGCGAGTCCACGGCGTGGGGAAACACACGCGCTCCACTGCGAGGATGGCGTCCAGATCCGCCAGGGTCGCCCGATCGATGAGCACGTCGTCGGCCATCATTCACTCTCTGGGAGCGCCCGATCCCGGAACAGGTGATGGCAATCAACGCAGTCGCCGGTGAGCTCGGCGAATCTCTGCTGCGCCGTCTTCGGACTGCGCGCCTCCGCCGCCTGCCGGGCGTGCACGTGGGCGCTGTAGGCCAAGTACCTGAAGGTGCCCACGTCCTCCGTGTTCCGCGGCGGCTCCTGCTCCGCCATGCGAAGCGCCAGCTTCGCCAGCTTCTCGCCGCGCCCTCGCACATTCTGCCGATCTGCCAGCGCCAGATCGGCGAGCAGCTTCTGCGCCTCCTGCACCGCCTGGTTCATCACCTGCGCCAGCTCGCCCTCTGGCGTCTCCTGGGCCACGGCTGCCGACGGCCCCGAGCGAAGAAGAGCACCGAGAAGTGCGGCCAGTATCACCGCCGCCGCCACCAGTGCAGGAACGGCAAACGCTCTGCGCTGCATCCGGCCTCAGCTCCTTGTCCGCGGGCCTGAGCCCGCCAGCGGCAGGCAGTCCAGTGGACCGCCTGTACTCCGGTCTTAGCCCCCGACGGCGCCGTCCCTCCCGAGGCGGCGCGTGATCTACCCCACGGGTGGTCGCAGCCGTCCGCGCTCTGCCCCGGGCCCTCTCGCCAGACCGCCACTGCTTGGCTCACTCCGTGGTCCTCAGATGCGCGATGCAGTCGATCTCAACATCTATGTCCAGCGGCAGCCGCGCTGCCTGGATCGTCGTCCGGGCCGGCGGGTCGCTCACGAAGTACGTGGCGTAGATCTCGTTGAGCGCCGGGAAGTTATCCATGTCGCTGAGATAGACGGTGGTCTTCACCACGTCATCCAGTGCTCCGCCGGCTTCCTCCAGGAGCGTCTTCACGTTGTCCAACGTCAGACGCACCTGTGTGGCGAAGTCGCCCTTCACCACCTCGTCCGTCTCCGGGTCGATCGGGCCGTAGCCCGAGACGAAGAGCATGTTGCCGACCCTGATCGCCGGCGAATATGGCCCGCGGGCGGTAGGCAGCTTGGGGCTGGTGACAATGTGCTTGTGGGACGGCGGCATAGTGACAGATCCCTCCCTTTGGGTTGAGCGCGCGATCCATGCCGACGGCGCGGCCATCACTGCTGCTCGTAGCAGTGCAGCTTCCCGTCGTTCGTGCCGACGTAGACGCAGCCGTGGGCGATGGCGAGCGACGCCCTGATATCCCCCGTCAGCTCGACGTCCCAGATGTGCTCCCCCGTGTCGGCGTCCAGCGCGTATAGCTTCCTGTCGTACGATCCCACGTAGAGCACGTCGTCGGCAATGGTGGGAGATGAGTAGACCCAATCGCCGGTCTTGAACGACCACACCAGCTCGCCCGTCCCCGAGTCGAGTGCGTACACTCGGCGGTCGCGGGACCCGACGTACACCACTCCGTGGCGCACGGCCGGAGACGAGTACAGCTCATCGGCGGCGGCGTACCGCCAGCGCAGCTTGCCGGTCGCCAGCGCGATGGCGTGCACGCTGCCGTCGGCTGAGCCGACGAAGACGGTGTCAAGGAAGATGGCCGGCGAAGAGTTGACCTCGCCGCCTGTCTGCGCCGTCCAACGCAGAGCGCCCGTTGCGGCATCGACGGCGTGCACCTTGTGATCGGTGCACCCGAAGCACACGAGGTCGTCCCAGGCCAGAGGCGACGAGTAGATGGCCGCGCCGGTATCGTACTGCCACACCACCTTGCCCGTGGCGGCATCGACGGCGTACAGGGAGCCGTCGAGCGATGTGGCGTAGACCCGG
>JASFTE010000155.1:0-9038 GCA_050114035.1 Armatimonadota bacterium
AGATGACCTCCACGTCCCTCTGGGTCTCCAGAGCCCGCAGGAGAGACTGGAAGTTGCGGCTCAGGATGCTGTACTGGAAGCCGGCCGCCGTGGTCGGGTCGGTTGTGGCGACGCCGAGGTCGGTGCCGATGTCGCTGGTGGTACTGCCGCTGGTCGTGATGGCCTGCCACTGGAAGCCGAATTGGTGTGACTGGTCGAGCGTCACGTCGGCGATGACGACCTCGATGAACACCTGCGGCAGCGGTTTGTCGAGGTCGTTGATGAGTTGCTGCACCAGGTCGAAGCTCTGTGCCGGGCCGCTGACGATGAGCTTGTTGCTGGCCTCGTCTGCCACGACCTGGACCTCCTGGAGCATCTCCAGCGGGCCGCCGCCCACGTCGCTGCCCCCCCGCCCGCGGCCGAACAGAGCGAAGAAGAAGCCCTGCTGCCGGCCGCCGGCGCCCTGGAACACGTCATAGAGCGCCTCGGCCACCTCGGCCGCATTGGCATGCTCCAACTCGAATACCCGCACGACCTCCTCCAGAGGCGATTCCCGGTCGAGGTCGTTGATAAGCGCCTCAAAGGCGGCCATGTCCTCCTCCTCGGCCGTGACGATGATGCTGTTCGTGCGGGTGTCGGGCACGACCCGGTTCGGCTGCAGCCCGGAGGCCTCCGGCTGCCTGGAGCGGCCGTAGTAGGAGCTGCGGTAGTAGCTGCCGTAGAAACCGCGGGAGCCGCCCCCACCACCGGTCTGGTCGTCGAACAACTGGCCGAGCTGCTCTGAGACGGTGGTGGCGTCGGCGTACTCGAGCGTGAAGCTCTTGTGGATCACGTTCGGCAGGATGTCTATGTCGAGCTTCTCGATGACCGTCCTGATGTTGTCCAGATTCGCTTTCGAGGCCGACACCACAACGGAGTTCGTACGCTCGTCGGCCTCTATCCGCACCTCGCCGCGCAGCGCCGTGAGGCCCGTTGGAACGGAAACACCCGGGCCCCCGCCTCCCCCACTGCCGCTCCGGCTTCGCATTGCCTCAGTCAGTCGCCGCATGGCGTCGGAGGAGAGGCCCCTGAAGGGGCTCCGCTGCTCGAACATATCCTCGATGAGGCTCGCGATTTCCGTCGCCTCGGCAAACTCCAACTGGATGACATCAACCTCCATCACCTCGGTCGTGTCCTTGTCCAGCTCGTTGATGAGCTTGACGATCCGCTTCACCCGCTCGCCGGTGTCGATGATGACGATGGTGTTGGTGTCCGCGTTCGAGAGAAGGAGCCCGGTATCGCCCTTGTCCGGAAACAGCGGCTTGAGGTCGTTCGCAAGTGCCGACGCGTCCACGAACTCAATCTGCACAATCTGTGTGATAATCTCCTCGGTCGCCCGTATCTGCTCCGGGTCCCGGCCGACTTGCGGAGCCGTCTTGCCGCCCGCCACCTTGCCCTTCTCCTTGGTCGTGATGACCACTTCACCGTCGCGTTCGAACATCGTGTAGCCCTTGACGCTCAGCAGCCCAGAGAGCACCTTGAAGGCATCGGGCACCGTGACCTTGGCCATGCTCACGATCGTGACCTGGGTCTCGACCTCCGGATCCTTGTACATGACCTTCCCGCTGGCGTCGGCGAGGAACTTCAGCACATCGTCTATGTCTGCTTGGTCGAAGCTGAAGGAGATGAGCTCCTCGCCGTCGCGCTGCTCGGGCACGACCACGAAGACCGGAGGGCCGTCCTCGGTCCCCTTCGTCTCCTCCTCCTCCTCCTCCTCGTCCCTATCAGCTTCATCGGACCGCGACGAACGGGACGCGCTCGCACTCGATGACCGTTCCTGCGCATTTCCCAGAGGCAGTGCGAGCGTCAGCACGAACACGACCATGACGAACAGCGACCAGAATAGCAGCAACCTCGATGAATAGCGCTTTCCCACCTGGCATCCGACCTTTCCTGAGCATTCAGCGACCGCGTCCGGAGCGCCGGGACGGACCACCCCGCCCGCGCATCGACATGTAGCGCCGCGCCCTGTCGTACTGCTCGCGTGAGATACGGCCCGACCGGTATGCATCCTCCAGCCGCCGCCCCATATCGCCGGAACCGAAGCGGCCCCCGGGCGGGCCAAACCCCGGCCTGCGCGGCGGGCCCTCGCCTTGAGCGCCAGACGGCTCGCCGGCGCCGGACGGGCGACTCGCGGAGGCCCGCTCTGCCTCGGGTATCTCCTTGGCCCCCATCTGGAGAGTATACTCCCGGTCGTCCCGAGCCAGGGTCATGCGCTTAGCCTCGATCCTGGCGACGCGCAGGTCGAAGGCAGTGTCGCCGACACCGGCGTAGACTGAGGTCCCGCTCGCCACGTTTTTGATGAGACCCATGAGGCCGGCATTGGTTTCCACGACGCCCGTCATTGCCAGATTCCTCGTGGGATCGGGCGGTTCGGACGGTCCCGACCGCTCGTCTGAGCCCCTCGGCGAGGGCATCTCGGAGGGCACATCCAGGACGGCGCTGTCTCGCGGCTCCGCGACGAGGGCCCTGAACACATTGCGCTCTGTGACGACCTTGTAGTCGTCGACAGACTGCCCGATCGTGGGCGCGGTTCCTTCGTCGGTGGAAGGCGTGACGCGTCTGTCCGCCAGCCGCACGAGGCCCGGATCGGCGCTCTTGCTGGCCCCGATGAGATGCACCGCCAAGGCGGTCGAGCAGGCCACGACTATGATCGCCGCACCAATGATCAGCGTACGTCGGTCCGTGCGTATCATCCGGCGCCCTCCTCTTCCAGCATAGCGAACGAGCACACCGCCATTCGGACGCGCAGTTGGGAGGGATTCCTCTCGTCGGTCGTCACCCGCAGGCTATCGACAATCACAAGCGGCTGCGCACGCTGCAAATCGTAGAGGAAAGCGACAAGTTGCTCCAACCCACAGTCGAAGGTCAGGGACAGCGCGCACTTGGCGTGGGTCTCAGTCACTTGCGTCGGCATGGGATCGAGCCGCTTGACGGGCGGATACGTCTCGAGATTCTGCAGTTGCGTGATCATGCGGGGCATGTGGGCGTCGAAGTCCTCCACGGCCACGTAGCTGGTGACGTCCTGGCTCATGCGCTCCCGCAAGTCCTGGGCGCGCAGGCGCACGGACCGTTCGTCGCCCACTTGCCCAAGCAGCTTCTCCTGCTGCGCAATCTCCTTGTTGAGCCGACCCCACTTCGTCACGGCCGGGTCGATGCCGAAGTAATAGAGGAGGATTGCCAGAACGGCGGCCGCGCCAATCACAGCGATGCGCTTGTCGCGCTCTGAGAGCTTCATTGCGCCGCCCCCTCCTCCGGGAACTCACAACTGATCTGGAAGTTGTACACGGGCTTCTCCGCGATCTGCCCCAGGTTGTAGTAGTCGAGCACCACACGGCCGAACCGATCGGTTTCAAGCAGCGCCCGCACCGAGTCGGACACCGACGGCCCGCTTACGGCCGTGCCGCGGACGACCACACCTTTGCCGGCGTCGTAGGAGAACTCCGTGACCCACACATCCGCCGGCATATCTACCGTGATGTCGCGCACCACATCCAAGGGTCTGGCATCCCGGAGCAGGACCTGATCAACTGATGCCTCGACCATGCCGTAGCGCGCCAGTTGCTCCTCGGACAGCGCGATCTGCTCAGTGGGAATGCCGAAGCCCCTCACCTCTTGCTCCAGCTCTGCCAGCCTGCGCTCCTTGGCGCCCAGCAGGAGCCATACAGCGGCCACGCAGGCGGCCACGACGACCCCGGCACTAACGGCGATGGCCGTCACCGTGCTGGCACGCTGGCGGGTAGCGCGAAGGTCGCGCACGTCCTCAGGCGTCAGATTGACATCGAGCCCCGCCCGGCCGGCGGCCTTCAGGGCCAGTCCGCACGCCGTGGCGAAGAGCGCGTCGGGAGCGTCGGCGGAGCCTCGGAGCACTTCGACGCCGTGCCATGGGTCGGCAACGGCCACTGGCACGCCGAGGGCTGCCTGGAGCGCCTCAGGAAGGCCGGGGGCGAGGGAGCCGCCACCGCACAGGATCACCCGCTGCACGCGCTGCTCGGAGCTGCGATGGAATGACTCGATGGTGTGTCGGATCTCTCCGGCCACCCGACCAAGCCACGCCGCAACGTGGGGGCGATCGCCGTGACGGGAGCCTGCGTCCCCCGATTCAGCCTGCTCCTCATCAGCCACTCCCACACTGACCGGCCCCACGGGCACGTTCTTCACCCCGTGTTCCCGCTTCTGAGTCTCCGCTTCGCCGAAGTCAATGCTCAGATCCTCCTGGTACGCGCGCGTCAGGTCCTCGCCGCCGGCCGGCGTGCTGCGCGCCGTCACGAGCGTGCCGGAGTCGCCAATCACGATGTCGGTCGCCTCGGCGCCAACGTCCACGATGGCGCACGTCTCGCCGGAGGCTGGGGACTCATCGGCGCTGAGCGCGTTGAAGGAGGCGATGGCCGTCACGTCGATGCGGGGGTAGGGAAGTCCGAGACCGCTCAGCAGTCCCAGCAGCCTGTTAGCCGACTCCGTGCGCGTGGCGACGACGAGCACACGCGCCGCCTCGGCCACATCGCCGGGCAACTGGTGGTAGTCCATGGTCATCTGGTCGGGCGGGAAGGGGATGAACCGCTCGGCCTCAAACCGGATCATGCGCTGTACCTCGTCGGCGCCAGCGTGGGGGAGACTCACCTCGCGCACGGCAGCCGACCGCGTGGCGACCGCACAAGCGACGGTAGTGGGCCGAATTCTGGCCCGTGCAATGGCGCCCCCAAGCACCTCCCGAACGCGCTCGTCGCCCAGCTCCGCGGCGGCGCCGCCGCCGTCAAGCGGGACCGTCATGGCCCGTACGAGTCGGGCCCGCCCCGGGCCGGGCGCGAGCTCCACGAGCTTGATGGAGCTGCTGCCAATATCAATGCCAAGGAATGTGTGGGTGCGTGCCATGGTCCATCCTGCCTAGTTGTCTTGGCGGAAGTAGCGGATGCGTGCGGGCGACGCCGTCATGTCCACGACGGCTGTCACGTGCACGGCGATCTCCGTCTCGTCAATGGTGCCCAAGGCGTAGATGCGGTACGAATCGGAGTTCACCGTGATGTGCTCGAGGAGTCCCCCCAGAGCCTGGGGATCGACGTTGTCCAGGAGCGCGATGTCCCCGCGTCCAGCGAAGGGCTCCCTGTCACGGCGATTGGCGATGGCGTTCACGATCTCCTGGGTCATCTGGGGCAGCGTCGCCAGGACCTCGATGGGAGCCGTGTTGATGTTGATCAGTCCCGCCACGGGATCCTCGAGCAGCGGCGGCTCTCCCTCATCGACGAGCTCGTCCTGAGGCTCACCGGGCTCGCCCTGGTCCGGGGGACGACCTTCGGCCCCGCCAACATCGGGCGGCTGTCCGCCTCCCCCGAAGCCCGGCACCTGCGCCAGAAGCTGAGCGTAGAGGATCGTCTGCGGGCTCTGCGCTCTCGGGCCGCCCCCGCCACCGCCTCCTCCGCCCCCGCCACCACCACCTCCGCCGCCGGGGAGGCCGGGGATCTGAGGGACGGATGGGCCGCCACCACCGGGCGGCGGCTCCTCACCGTCCTGAGGGCCCTCCGGCTGGTCCTCATCGCGGCCTCCGCCGCCCCGGCCACTGTCCTGTTGCTGCTCTTCCTGGCCCGGGACAATGCCCAGCTTATCCACCACGGCAGCCATTCGCGCCTTTTGGTCGTCGCGATCTCCCTGCCTGACGGCGCCGACTTGCCAGAGGTCGGCAAGACTCGTGAACCCGTTGTCGCCCCGTTGGCGAACGATGTCCCTGGCGATGGCGGCACTCACCTGCTGATCGAGATCGGCCGCCAGCCGCTCGGCGATCTGGTTCTCGGTGGCCTCGTTCGCGTCCAGCCGGAGCTGCAGGTCACTGGCCTGCTGGAGGGCGTTGGCGTAGACGGTCACCAGCTCAATCAGCGGCTGTGCCTCGTCCTCCTCCGCTATGTTCGTCTTGGGCCCCTCCACACGGGCGCGCTCGGCCGGACTCAGAGGCTCCTGCCCTTCCTGCTCAGTCCCGTACAGAAGCTCCGGCAGCATGCCCTTGACCAGCAGGAGCTCCTCGACGGTCTGGAACGGCCGGTTCGCACAATGGTATGGCGGCACGAGTTCCTGGTAGTACTCGTCCTCAGCGCCCATGGGCCGTGGTTCGTCGTCCTCATCGCGCCAGTCTATGATAGCGTCCACGAGCTCCTCGGTCATGCCCGGGAGGGCCAGGAGCGCTTCGGGAGTGGCCGTGTTGATGTCGAGCTTGCTGCACTCGTCAATGAGACTCACGTAGTACGCGGCCGGCGGCGGGATGAGCTCGTCGTCGTGAGAATCCACGTACACCCACGTCTCGTCCAGCCCGTCGTATCCGTTCTCGTCGTTCTCGTGCTCCCAGATGACGCGGTCGATGCCGGAGACGGCGGCCAGGTAGGCCACCGACTTGCGGCCGATGTTCGTGCTCGCCCGGGTGTGCACGCGGACGGCCGCCGCGAAGCTCAACACGATGAGCGACAGTATGACCAGTATCCAGAGCACCACTATGAGCGCGACGCCATCGGATGAGCTCTGCCACCGCATGGCCTATCGTCCTCCCCCTCCACCCCCGGGGAACCCCGGCGGCTGCGGGATCTCAGGGATCTCCTGACCGCCTGGTCTTCCGGCTCCGCCCGGCTCCTCCGGCTCGCCCCGGCCCTCATCTTCGTTCCCGCCCGGCTCGCCGCCCGCGCCGCCGAGCTCTTCGGGGGCAGTCGGCTCCCACCGGCTGGCGGGCAGATGCACCAGCAGCGTCAGCGACTTGGGTTCGGCGAGCTCGACCGTCTCCGTCTCATCCTCTTCGTCCTCAGCCTCGGCCTGCGGCTGTACCATGAGCATCACGAGCTCCAGCTTCACAGCTCCCGGCATCCCCTCCATCTCGTCCCAGTTCTCGACCCACTCGCCCGATGCGTTGTCGTACAGCAGGATGGACAGCGACTCGGCCGTGGGCAGAACCTCGAGCGTCTGCATGGCCGCCTCAAGGTCCTCCTCGGCCTCAGGGATGGGGAAGTTGATCTGGGAGCGCACAAGACCCGTTTCCGAGGTCTCGTCATCGAAGTCCAGGTAGTACTGGATGCGGGCGAGGTCATAGCACAGAGCGGTCTGCGTGCGCGGGTTGTTGACCGTTGATACGAACCCGAGCGTGTCGGCAGCCATGTCGCCGTCGGACTCGTCCGTGCTCTCGAAGATGTAGTTCTCCTCACTCCCGAGATTGATCGCGGAGCGCAGATCTCGCGCCATCATCTCCATGGCGGCATCCCCCCGCTGGAGCAACTCCATGCGGGCCATGCCACGCTCCTCGGCATTGAGGGCCAGCCGGAACGTGCCGTATGTCAGAGAGAGGGCGGTGGCCGTGATGGCGAGTGCCGTCAGCAACTCGACCACAGTGAACCCACGATGGCGGCCGGAGAAGCCCGTGCGTGGGCCATTTCGAGCGACACCATCGGTTGTGAAGGCGACGGCAGTCATACTAGACCTCCGACCGACTACTCCGTCTGGGGGCTCTCCCCGCTTGCTTCCCGCTGCAGCGACGTCAGGACATACTCCTCTTCCCGCCCGGCGAATTCACATGTAACGACGATGGCCACCTCGTCGAGCCCCGGAAGGTCCGTCTCCGCAATGCTGGCCTCCCAGCGATAGTCGGGGAAGCTCTCGCCGAAGTCGCCAGTCTCCTCCCCGGCGGCGATCTCCGGCTCCTTGCGGATCTCATCCATCTTCTCCGCTGCGAGGCGCGCCGCCGTGGCGTGCACTTCGCTGCGGACTTGAGCTCGGATGCTGATCTGCACTGCCTGCATCACCGCGAGCAGGCCCCCAGTCAGAATGGCCGCCGCGGCCAGTGCCTCGATCAGCGTCATCCCCGCCCGTACGCCGGGGCGCCTGGTGCGGGTCGTCTGTTTTGCCGAAGGGCTCGTCATGACACCGATACGCCTGTCTACTTGAGCCCGAGCTCCGAGCGAAGCTCCTCGGCTTCCTCCGTCTCCAGCACTCGGGGGCGGCCGGTGAGTTGGTCCAGCAGAAGTGCGAGCTCGTCGCCGTCCTCGTTCGCGATGACGATGACCGCCTGATCCACCGTGCCATCCGGTGAGAATTGGATGCGGACCGTGCCGCTGGTGTCGGTGCGGGCGGTGCTCCCGGGCGCCTGAACGCCCCCGGCGTCCTCCCCCACAGCCACACGGGTGAATGACACGCCGGCCGGGAGGGTCATCGTCCCGCTCATTACGCCGACGTGTGGCACGTACGAGTCTTGGGAGTCCTCCTCCGGACGGAAGCAGGTGGTGGCGAACTCCCCTGACCTTGGGTCGATCTCCACACGATACGACCGCCCCTCCGCCGTCGCCTGACTGCGCGCATAGCCCAGAGTCGTGACGACCTCCCGCGCGCCCGTTTTGAGTGCCGCCCGCGAATGCGCCGCCGCAAATCGTGGCAGCACGAGCCCGGCGGCTAGAACGAGGATCACCAGGACGACCATTAGCTCCATGAAGGTCCGCCCCGGAGCTCCGGGATGTCCGCTACTCTCTCGGTAAGTCCCATGAGTAGATATCTGCATCCAGCTCCTCGCCGCCTTCGACTCCGTCCGCTCCCAGAGAGGTGATGTCGTAGTCTCTGTCTTCACCGCCCGGGCACTCGTAGACGAACTCTTGCCCCCATCCGTCCAGGGGCAACTGCTCCATATAGCCCATCCATTTCCGCGGCTTGGGCTCTGAGGAGGGCTCGGCGACGAGTGCCTCAAGGCCTTGAGCGCTGGTCGGGTATCTCCCGTTGTCCTGCATGTACAGCTCGAGCGCGTCCTTGACCAGTCCGATCTGCGCAACCGTCGTGCTCTTCCGGGCCTCCCGCTGTCGTGCCGCGTACTTGGGGAGCACGAGACTGGCGAGCAGCCCCAAGATGACGAGCACCACAATCAGCTCGATGAGCGTGAAACCGGCTCTGCGGATCGGGCGCCGACGTCTCATGTACATTCGGGCTGCACCTCGCTTATGCGCATTCGGCATTGCGGCCCCGCCATGGGACGTGGTCTACAGTGCCGTGCTCATTTCGAATATGGGCAGGAG
>JASFTE010000156.1:0-8948 GCA_050114035.1 Armatimonadota bacterium
TGCTGCGCTGCCGGGAGTTCCTCATGAAGGACGCGTACAGCTTTGACGCGACGCCCGAGGGCCTGGATGTGTCCTACGAGAAGATGTACGACGCCTACGTGCGCGTCTTTGAGCGCTGCGGAATCCCGTGCCGCGTCGTGGAGGCCGCCGCCGGGGCCATGGGCGGCTACGGCACCCGGGAGTTCATGCTCGAGGCGCCCGGCGGCGAGGATACGCTCCTGCTGTGCGACGCGTGCGAGTATGCAGCAAACGCTGAATGCGCCAAGACGCTGCCACCCGACGCCGAGACGGCTTCCCGGGCCGACTCCCGGCGCGAGCGCGTCGATACGCCCAACGCGAGGACCGTCGAGCAAGTCTGCAGCATGCTCGAGGTCGCGCCGCGGCAGCTCGTCAAGACGCTGCTGTACCGGGCGCCCGACGGCTGCTTCGTGGCCGCGATGATCCGAGGCGACCGGGAGCTGAACGAGGGCAAGCTGGAGGCTGTCTCCGGCCTCAGCCCTCTGGAGATGGCCTCACCGGCTGAGATCCAGGAGGTCACCGGCGGCCCCCTGGGCTTCACCGGACCCGTGGGCCTCCCGGCGCACGTGCGACTAGTGCCCGACCACGAACTGGCGGACATGAGCGACTTCGTGACCGGCGCGAACGAGGCCGATGCGCACCTCGTGAACGTCAACGTCGGCGCCGACTTCGAGGTGGCCGACTTCGAGGATCTTCGCATCGCCGTCGCCGGCGACACCTGCCCGGAATGCCGGCAGGGGAAGCTGGAGGAGCGGCGGGGCATCGAGCTGGGCCACGTGTTCAAGCTCGGGACCAAATACGCCGAGGACATGGACGCGCTGTTCACGGACGAAGACGGCGTGCAGCGGCCCATCGTCATGGGGTGCTACGGAATAGGCGTGAGCCGCATCGTGGCCGCCGTTGTGGAGCACCACAACGACGACGATGGGATCATCTGGCCCATGGCCATTGCGCCGTTCCAGGTGGCGGTGCTTCGTCTGGACGAGGAGTTGGCCGACGAGGCAGACGCTGTCGTCGAACAGCTTGAGCGCGCCGGCGTCGATGTGCTGTACGACGAGCGCCCGGAGCGGCCGGGGGTGAAGTTCAAGGACGCCGATCTGATCGGCGTGCCGCTGAAGGCCGTGGTGGGTCGGGCCACGAAGGCGGAGGGCGTTGTGGAGGTCCAGAGGCGCGCCACTGGCGAGAAGGAGATGGTCCCGCTGCAGGAGGCGGCGGAGCGCCTGCAGCGGATGGTCGCCGCAGGTGGCGCGTGACGGACGCCGTCGCACTGATCACCCGGGGAGGCGAGCAGACATGTCTCAGCAGGGCGAGCCGACCGCCCGCGCCGCCCTCGCCGGCCTCTGGTACGAGGGGTCGGAGCGAGCGCTGCAGCGGGAGCTGGCCGGCTGTTTCCAGCACCGTCTCGGGCCCGGCGAACTGCCGCCGGAGCCGACAGAGGGCACGGACCGGCGGACGCTGGGCCTCGTCAGCCCCCACGCGGGGGTGGCCTACTCGGGCCCCGCCGCAGCCCATGGGTACCTGAGGATCGCCCGGGAGGGCGTTCCTGAGGTCGTCGTCGTCATCGGCCCAAGCCACCAGAGGCCATGCAATGCCACCATCGCCTCTGGCTCCTTCCAGACGCCTCTGGGACCGGCCACGATACACGGAGACGTGGCCGCCAGGCTGCTGGCCGAGTGCGACGAGCTCCAGGAGGCGCCGCGCGCCATCGAGGGCGAGCAGAGCATCGAGCTCCAGCTTCCCTTCCTCAAGTACATCTACCGCGAGCGGCTGTCGTGGGTGCCCGTGATGCTCGCGGACCAGTCATACGAGCTGGCCGCGAGGCTCGGAGAGGCCGTTGCGCGCGTCCTTGACGGAATGGACGCCGTCATCGTGGGCAGCAGCGACCTCAGCCACGAACACTCGGAGCGCACGGTGGCCGACCACGACCCGCTGGTCATCGAGCAGGTGCTGGCTCTGGATGCCCAGGAGCTCATCCGCGTGCGTCGTCAACACAGCGTTACCATGTGCGGCTACGGTGCTGTGGCGGTCATGCTGGCCGCCGCCAAGGCCCTCGGCGCCACGACCGCGGAGCAGCTCGGGTACTACACGTCGGCAGACATCGCCGGCGCCCACGGATACGTTGTAGGCTACCTCTCAGCCGCCATCACAAAACAGGCTTGACGCAGCCTTTTCCTTCGTGTATACTCGCCCTCGATGCTGCCGAGGGCACAGCACGCCGCCATCGCCCTGAGGTGACATCAGGGAGAAGCTGTGACATGGGTTGACTGCGTCATCGTGGTCGCTTGTGTGCTCATCGCCGCCGTCGAGGCGAGGCGTGGCTTTCTCCCCGCAGCACTTGACCTCGCAGCACTCATTGTCGTTAGTGTAATTGTGACTACATACGGCACATCGCTTGCTGGAGTGACCGGCTTCAGCCCCGGAGCGAGTGTCGCTTTCATCTACCTGTTCCTGGCAGCGGCGGCGATAACGGGCGCGAAGTTCGCCAGTGATGCGATCAACTTCGATATCGGACCTTTCGATTCCGCCATCGCAGGCGTGCTGGGAGTGTTCGCCGGAATCGTGGTCGGATACGGCTTGGTACATACGTTGATCCTCCTCGGGGGCACCGACCATCCGGCGGTTGCTGGCTCGCTTCTCGCACCTGAGGTCCACGGGTTCCGATCGTATCACCGGGCGGTGCGTTTCCTGCAGGGATTGGGGACGTACTAGGGCTCTGGCGGCACGCGGGCCATCATCACAGCAAGTACCCAGGGCGTGCTGCAGAAGCCGCGGCGGCATGCAGAGGCACACGTAGACCTCATCCGGCAAACGACATGAAGCCAGGCGCTGTGGCGCATCCCGAGTGAGGAGGCGCTGCTGCGTTTTCCGGCTTTGAAGCATTCAGGAGGTGGCGCCAGCATCTAGCGGAGACGGCCCACGGATTGGCTGGGCACTGAGAGTCAGAGCAGCGTCGTGCACAGTGGTCGTTGTGCAGCACGTCGTCGAAGGGTGGGGGCGGCGCACGCGGACGTGAAGCCTGCATTGCACTATCCCTCGTGAGAGGTGAAGTCCGTGGTTAATGCCGCACATTTCTTCAGAGATGGCGAGACGCGAGCGGGCATGCAGTACGCGCTCATGGCGGACGAGGACATCGTCGCCAGAGCCCAGCAGAACGACAGGGAAGCGTGTGAGTTCCTGTTGTACAAGTACCGGAATCTGGTGCGCTCGAAGGTCAAGTCGTACTTTCTGGCCGGGGCAGAGCGCGATGATCTCCTGCAGGTGGGCATGATAGGGCTCTGGGAAGCCGCCATGGACTACCGCCCCGACAAGGCCACGTCCTTCGCCTCGTTCGCGAAGGTGTGCGTGCAGCGCCAGATGATCTCGGCCATCAAAGCCGCCACCCGCCAGAAGCAGACGCCGCTGAACAGCTCGATTTCGCTGGAAGCCACGCGCCCGGGCGACTCCACCGGCCGCACGCTGCCCGAGGTCCTGGCGTGTCAGCGGAACCCGGATCCCGAGGATGTCGTCATGGGCTCGGAGGGACAGCGCCTGCTCAGGCAATCACTCCGCCGAGAGCTGTCGCTGTTCGAATGGCGTGTGCTTGCGGCATACCAGACGGGCAAGTCCTACAAGGAAATGGCCACCGACCTTGAGTGCAAGGTCAAGTCTATCGATAATGCGCTGTCCCGCATTCGCCGCAAGCTACCGCAGATTGCCACAACTGCCGAGAGTTTGGAGGCAGAATAGCAGCCGCCGGCTGCTGAAGAGAGCCGACCGATACGCCGTCAACACACGGCGAAGGCACGAGGCGCGGCAGGGGTGCCGCGCCGCAATGCTTTTCATACCCCGGGACGGTGGCGCCGCGTGGGGGCGCGCAGTGCGAGCGTGGATGCCGATGACCTTCCAGAAGCTCCTGGACGCGCTGAACGACTATTGGGAGGCCCAGGGCTGTCTCATCGCCCAGCCCTACGACATCGAGATGGGCGCGGGGACCATGCACCCGGAGACCTTCCTGCGCGCATTGGGCCCGGAGCCGTGGAATGTGGCGTACGTGCAGCCCTCGCGGCGACCCACGGACGGCCGGTATGGCGCCAATCCGAACCGTCTGCAGAAGTACTACCAGCATCAGGTCATCATGAAGCCGCCCCCCGATGACATCCAGGACTTGTACCTGGGCAGCCTGGAGGCCATCGGCATCGACCCGCGGCGACACGACATCCGCTTCCTCGAGGACGACTGGGAGGCGCCCACCCTCGGCGCCTCCGGCGTGGGCTGGGAAGTGCGCCTGGACGGCATGGAGATAACCCAGTTCACGTACTTCCAGCAGGCCGGCGGGTTCGAGGTCAGCCCCGTCACCGTCGAGATCACATACGGCCCGGAACGGATCGCCATGTACCTGCAGAGCGTTGACAGCTACGTGGACATCATGTGGTCGGACACGGTGACCTACGGCGAGCTGCGCTACGCCGAGGAGCTCCAGATGTCGCATTACAACTTCGAAGACAGCGGAATGGAAAGGCTCCTCAGCCTGTTCGTGGGCTTCGAGGCAGAGGGTGCGGCGGCTCTGGCGGCGGGGAGGCCGCTGCCGGCGTACGACTACGTCCTGAAGTGCTCCCACACGTTCAATCTCCTGGATGCACGAGGCGCCATCAGTGTCACCGAGCGGACCCGCTACATCGACCGCGTGCGGCGGCTGGCGCGCGGCGTGGCCAGGTTGTACCTGGCCGAGCGCGAGGCCGCAGGATTCCCCCTGCTCGAAGACTCGGATACAGACGCCGTGGCCGAGCGTGCGAGCATCCCACAGGCAACGCCCCCGAGCGCGAGCGAGGCCTGACCATGGCGAAGGACGCCCTTTTCGAGATAGGCGTCGAGGAGATCCCCGCCGCCTTCATGCCGGCGGCCATCCGCCAGATGCGCGAGCTGCTCGAGCGGCATCTGAAGCAGGAGCGCCTGTCGGTGGGATCGGTGGCCACATATGGCACGCCACGGCGCCTGGCGGCGGTCGTCACGGAGGTGGCCGACTCCCAGCCCGACGTGCAGCAGGAGATAAAGGGGCCGCCGGCCGCGCAGGCGTTCGGCGCCGACGGCAACGCGACCAAGGCGGGCCTCGGCTTCGCGAAGGGGCGCGGCGTGCCCGTGGAGTCGCTCGTCACGCGGGATACGCCCAAGGGCCCATGGGTATTCGCCTTGGTCACCGAGACCGGCCGCCCCGCGGCAGAGGTCCTCACGGAGCTCTTCGATCGCGTCGTGCGAGAGATACGTTTCCCCAAGATGATGCGGTGGGGCTCGGGTCGGTTCCGGTTCGTGCGGCCCATCCGCTGGCTCGTGGCGCTGCTGGGAACGGACGTGCTGGACATCGAGATCGAGGGCCTGCGCGCCGGCAATACGAGCCAGCCGCACCGCACCCTCGCGTCCGGGGCGGTTACCGTGAGCTCCGCGGACGCGTACCTGGAGCGCCTCCGCGAGGGCTTCGTCATGGCGGATCAGGACGCTCGACGGGAAGCCGTCCGCGAGGCCGTGCAGGCCGCCGCGGAGGCCGCGGGCGGGAGGGCGCGGATTGACGACGAGCTCCTCACGGAGGTCACGCATCTGGTCGAGTGGCCGACGGCGGTATGCGGCGCATTCGACGAGGAGTACCTGTCGCTTCCCGAGGACGTGCTCGTGATCGTGATGCGCAAGGACCAGAAGTACTTCCCCGTTGAGGGCGATGATGGGCGACTCGCGTCCAGGTTCGTCGTGGTCAGCAATGGCGGCGACGAGCATCTGGAGGTGGTGCGCCTGGGCAACGAACGCGTGCTGCGAGCGCGCCTGGCGGATGCGGCCTTCTACTTCGAGGACGACCGCGTACGGAGCTTCGAGTACTGGCAGGACGAGCTGAAGCGCGTCATATTCGTCGAGGGCGCGGGCTCCATGCACGACAAAGCCCAGCGGCTCATTCGCTTGGCCGCCTGGCTGTCCCACAGCCTGTCGGCCTCGCTCGATGTGGAGGCGGCGGCGCTTCGTGCGGCGGAGATCTGCAAGGCCGACCTCGTGAGCAAGATGGTCACGGAGCCCACCTTCTCCGAACTGCAGGGCACGATGGGCGGGCACTATGCCCTGCTGTGGGACGAGAGCGAGCTCTGCGCGACGGCGGTGCGGGAGCACTACCTCCCCACCTCCGCCGGCGGCCCGGCGCCGGAGACCCTCGCCAGCCAGATCGTCAGTATTGCAGACAAGATGGACAGCATCACGGCGTGCCATCTGCTGGGCGAGGAGGCGACGGGCACCGAGGATCCCCACGCGCTGCGCCGGCAGGCGTACGGCATCGTGAGCATCATCATTGGTCAGGGGCTGTCCATCTCGCTGAGCGGGCTCCTCGACGAGGCCCTGGCAGCCCTCAGTGACATCGACGCGCAGATCTCCCCGGACGAGGCCCGGGAGCGACTGCTCCGCCTCGTCGATCAGCGCCTTGAGGCCGTCCTCGAGGACGCCGGAATCGAGTACGACGTAGTGCGTGCCGTCCTGCACTCGCCCCACGACGATCTCGCCGACGCCGCCCGGCGGGCGGAGCTGCTCTCGAAGAAACGCGACGAATGGGTGCCCTTCGCCGACGCTGTCATCGCCGCCACGCGGGTGGCGAACATCGTCCGGCCGACGGACGTGACGGACGCGCAGTACGACGCGGAGCTGTTCGCGGAGGAGGAGGAACGCGCCCTCCATGAGGCCTTCGCGGACGACCTGGCGGCCGCCCGTGAAGGACAACTGGCCGATGACTACGAGGGCCTCCTGGCGCGCATCCACAAGTACACGCCCATCATTGACGCCTACTTCGACGAGGTCCGGGTCGTGATCGAAGAGGACGAACGCCGGCGCGAGAATCGGCTGCGGTTCCTGCGAGCCCTGGACGACGTGTTCCGGCGGCTGGCGGATTTCACTGAGATAGTTCAGTAGGCCCCCGGGGTAGGTTCCGTGACGGTACGGGAGCAGTCAGAGGCGAGAGAGTGTGAGGCGCTCTCGCGGCACGCGGCCAAGAGCGCGGAATCGCAGGGACGCGCGCGCCCGGAGCAGCAGTGTCCCGTACGCACCGTGTTCCAGCGCGACCGGGACCGCATCATCCACGTCTGCAAGGCCTTCCGCCGCCTGAGCCGCAAGACGCACGTCTTCATCGCGCCCGAGGGGGATCACTACCGCACGCGCTTGACGCACACGCTCGAAGTGGCGCAGATCAGCAGGACCATTGCCAAGGGCCTGCGACTCAACGAGGAGCTCACCGAGGCCATCGCCCTCGCCCACGACGTGGGCCACACGCCCTACGGGCACGCCGGCGAGTGGAGCCTTGATGCAGCCTATCGGGAGCACGACCCGCAGACGCATTTCTCCCACCACGAGCAGAGTCTTCGCGTCGTGGACGTACTGGAGAACGGCGGGCAGGGGCTCAACCTCACCCACGAGACGCGTGACGGCATCCTAGCGCACACAAAGGGCGAGACAGACACCGCCGAGGTGCTCGAGCGCCATCTCCCCGGGACGCTCGAGGCGATGGTCGTGCGGCTCTCGGACAGGATTGCGTACGTCAATCACGACGTGGACGATGCGATACGCGCGGGAATACTGACGCCCGGGGATCTCCCGGGCGAGGGCTGCGAGGTGCTCGGCACCACACACAGCCAACGCATCGGAACGCTCGTGAACGATGTCATCACCTGCAGCGAGGATCAGCCACGCCTGAGTATGAGCCCTCGCATCGTCCGGGCGCTGGATGTTCTCAAGGACTTCCTGTTCGACCGTGTCTACAGCGGACGCGGCGGCGGCGCCGACGAGCACGAGCGCGTCGATGCGCTCATCCGGCATCTATTCACGCACTACATCGAGCGACCCGAGGCCCTGCCGGAGGGATTCAAACCGCCGAGCGACCAGATCAGCGACGTAGCCCGAACGGTGTGCGACTACATCGCCGGCATGACGGACAACTACGCACGCGATCTCTACGTGGAACTGACAGTGCCACGAGGCTTTGTGGGACCGCCCACATAGCCCCCACCTCCCTCGCGTTGACACCCGCTGCGGCGCCCATCTATACTGACCGGGATACGGGGGGCCTTCGCCGGGCTGGGAAGCGATGACTCGAGAGAATCCGGACCGCAACGGTCTCGAACACATCCGAAACTTCTGCATAATCGCGCACATCGACCACGGCAAGTCCACGCTGGCCGACCGGCTGCTGGAGAAGTGCGGCAGCGTCCCGGAGCACGAGATGGTCGAGCAGATGCTGGACCAGATGGACCTGGAGCGCGAGCGCGGCATCACCATCAAGGCCAGCGCCGTGCGGCTCAAGCACCAGGCGGGCGATGGCACCGAGTATATGCTGAACCTCATTGACACCCCCGGGCACGTGGACTTCTGGTACGAGGTCTCGCACAGCCTCTGGGCGTGCGACGGGGCCGTGCTCGTGGTCGATGCGTCCCAGGGCGTCGAGGCGCAGACCATAGCGAACATGGAGCTGGCGGGGCAGCACGACCTTGACATCGTCCCCGTGCTGAACAAGATCGACCTGGCGAACGTGGACATCGATCAGGCGCTGGCGGAGATCGAGGACGCGTTCGACATACCGGGCGAAGAGGTGCTGCAGATCAGCGCCAAGCTGGGCGACGGGGTGGATGATCTGCTGCGGGAGATCATCGGCCGCGTGCGCCCGCCGCGGGGCGACGCCGACGCGCCCCTAAAAGCCCTCATCTTCGACTCCAGCTTCGACCGGCACCGGGGCGCCGTACCGTACGTCCGGGTCGTGGACGGCCGGGTGGCGCCGGGCGACCAGATCCAGATGATGTCCAGCGGGCAGACGTTCCAGGTGAGCGAGGTGGGAATCTTCACGCCGAAGATGCAGCCTCGCCAGAGCCTGTCGGCCGGCGAGGTCGGGTACCTCATCGCGGCCATCAAGAACGTCCGCCACACGCGGGTTGGCGACACGATGA
>JASFTE010000157.1:0-8863 GCA_050114035.1 Armatimonadota bacterium
TTGGTGAGGGCCGGCGGGGGATGATCGCTCCCCTCGCCGGGGGCATCGTGGCCGTGTCGGCCGTGCGCGGCATTCTGCTCTGGGCCCAGATCTACCTCATGGAGGCCGGGGCCCAGGGCGTCCTCTTCGACCTGCGCAGCGGCCTCTACGCGCACCTGCAGCGGCTCCACTGCGGCTTCTTCGACGCCTGGCCGACGGGCCAGCTCATGTCGCGCGCCACCAGCGACATCGACTCCCTCCGGCGCTTCCTGCAGTTCGCCGCCATCATCATCGTGAGCGCCACGCTCACCTTCGTGGGCGTCCTCATCATGTGCCTGCTGGAGAGCCCCTCCCTCACGCTCCTGTGTCTCTCCGTCGTCCCGCTCATGGCGTACGCCTCGTACCGGTATGCCGGGCTCGTCCAGCCCGTCTACACGGCCATCCAGCAGAAGATCGGCGAAGTCACCACCGTGCTGCAGGAGAACATCACCGGCATGCGCCTGGTGCAGGCGTACTGCCAGCAGCAGCGAGAGGTGGAGAAGCTCCGCCGCAGAGCCGCCGAGCTCGCCGAGCAGAGCGTCAAGCAGGCCAAGCTGTCGGCCGTCTTCTTCCCGCTGACGGACTTCATCTTCGCCTGCGCCGTGGCCATCATTCTGTGGTACGGCGGGCGCCTCGTCATCGGCGGAACGCTCACCCTGGGCCAGTTCATCGAGTTCAACGCCTACCTCATGATCCTCATGTGGCCGGTGCAGATGGCGGGCTTCTGCGTGGCGATGTCCCAGAGCGCCGTGGCGTCCGGGCGGCGGATCTTCGAGCTGCTCGACGCCGAGCCCGAGATGACGGAGAAGCCCGATGCCGTCCCCCTCAGCGACGTGGAGGGCCGGATAGCTTTGCGGGACGTGAGCTTCGCCTACGGCGATGAGGGCGTGCTGCGCGGCATCGATCTCGACATCGAGCCGGGGGAGACCGTCGCCCTGCTGGGGCCCACGGGCTGTGGAAAGAGCAGCCTGATCCACCTCATCCTGAGGTTCTACGACCCGGACGACGGCCGCATAACCATCGACCGGACAGACCTGCGCGAGGCGACGCTGCGCTCCCTGCGCTCCCAGGTGGGCCTCGTGCCGCAAGATCCGTACCTGTTCTCCGCGTCCCTCCGCGAGAACATCGCGCTGGGCAAGCCCGACGCCACGGACGACAAGGTGCGCGACGCGGCGCGGCTCGCGGAGCTCGCCGACTTCATCGAGAGCCTGCCGGAGGGCTACGACACCGAGGTGGGGGAACGGGGCGTGACCCTGTCCGGCGGTCAGCGCCAGCGGCTGGCCATCGCCCGCACGCTGCTCACGGACCCGCGGATCCTCTTGCTGGACGACTGCACCTCCAGCGTGGACACGCACACGGAGCAGCGGATCCACACCACGCTGCGGCGCTTCCGCGAGGGCCGCACCACGATCATCGTCACCCAGCGCGTCTCGACGGTGCGCACGGCCGACCGCATCGTGGTGCTCGATGGCGGGCGCGTCGCCGAGGTCGGGACGCACGAGGAGCTCCTGGAGCGCGGCGGGCTCTACGCGCGGCTCTGCGAGACCCAGATCGCCGCATGACGGCCCGGCGCCGCGTCGTCTCTGCCGTTCGCTGACAACTGATCACTGAGCACTGGCAACTGCCTTCCAATGGAACACCACCACGTGGACGTCGAGCCATCGGACGTGAGCGTGCTCGATCTGCCGCTTCTGCGGCGGCTCGGGGCCCTGGCCGTGCCGTACAAGTGGCCGCTGCTGGGCGCCCTCGGCGTCACCCTCATCGGCGTGGCCGCGCAGCTAACGCCGCCGTGGATCACACAGGTCGCCATCGACCGCTGCCTCACGCCCCGCGCCAACGCGGAGCTCCTCACGCGGCTTGTCCTGCTGTACGTCGGCGTCCGCCTCGTTGCCTTCGCGGCCTCCTTCGTCTCCCGGTGGATCCTCAACGTGGCCGGTCAGCAGGTAATTCTCGACCTCCGCGTCCGGTTCTTCTCACAACTCCAGAAACTGTCGCTTTCGTTCTACGACAAGCGCCCCTCGGGCAAGATAATCTCCCGCGGCACCAACGACGTCGAGGCCGTCAACGAGCTGCTCGCCTCCGGGCTCGTGCCGGCCATCGCCGACCTGATGCGGCTCGCGGCCATCTTCGTGATACTGCTCCGCACGCACGTTGGGCTCACGCTGGCTGTATTCGTCGTCGTGCCGCTGCTCGGGGCAGTGATCGCCCTGTTTCGGACGGCCGTGCGGACCGCGTTCCGCATCTGCCGGAAGAAGATCGCGCTCATCACCGCCGACCTGCAGGAGAGCATCTCCGGGCTCAGAGCCATCAGGGCCTTCGTGCAGGAGCCGCGGCGGGCGGAGCACTTCCACGAGCTGAACCGCGACAACTACCGGGCGCGCATGAACGCCGTGCGGGTCTTCTCGCGCTTCTTCCCCGCCGTGGACACGATAAACGCCATCGGCCTGTGCACGGTGCTCTGGTACGGCGGCCATCTGGTGCTGAGCGAGCAGGGCCTCACCATCGGCATTCTCGCGCTCTTCATGTTGTACCTGAACCAGTTCTTCATGCCCATCCGCAACCTCACGGGGCTCTACAGCACGCTGCAGTCGGCCATGGCCGGGGCCGAGCGGGTCTTCGAGGTCATCGACACGACGCCGGCGATCCGTGACGCCGACGATGCCCGGGCGCTGCCGCCGGTGGCCGGTGCGGTGAGCTTCCAGGGAGTGCACTTCGCCTACGATGGGGAGCCGGTGCTGCACGATGTCAGCTTCGATGTCGCCGCGGGTGAGACGGTGGCGCTCGTAGGGCCCACGGGCGCCGGGAAGACGACTATCGTGAACCTGCTGACGCGCATGTACGAGGTGGAGCAGGGGAGCGTGCGTGTAGACGGGGAGGACGTGCGTGAGGTGAAGCTCGACTCGCTGCGCGGGCAGATGGGCATCGTGCTGCAGGATCCGCTCCTGTTCTCGGGCAGCATCCGCGAGAACATGGCCTACGGGCGGCCGCATGCCCCCGAGGAGCAGATACGTGAGGTCGCCCGGGCGGTGGGAGCCGCGGACTTCATTGAGGGGCGCCGCGAGGGACTCGAGGGTGGGTACGAGGCGGATGTGGGCGAGCGTGGCGGGAGGCTGTCCGTGGGGCAGAGGCAGCTCGTGTCCTTCGCGCGGGCGCTGGTCAAGGACCCGCGCATCCTCATCCTGGACGAGGCGACGTCGAGCGTCGATACGCAGACGGAGCGCGTGATCCAGGATGCCATGCGGCGCCTGCTGCAGGGGCGGACGGCGCTGGTGATCGCCCATCGGCTCTCCACGGTAGTCAATGCCGATCGCATCATCGTGCTGGACGAGGGGCGCATCGTGGCCGAGGGGACGCACGAGGAGCTGCTGGAGGACTCCGAGCTGTACCGGGAGCTGTACGAGATGCAATTCGTGGAGCCCGAGGACACGGTGACGCTGGCCGAGCTGGCGAGGAGACGCCTCGTCGGTGGGCCGGCCGCCGGCCCGGGCGAGGGCGCCCATCAGTAATCCCTTGCGGCGCGCTATGCGATAGCGGCGGGTGCCGGGTGGGGCGGGTCGGCGTGCGTGGCCTATGGCAAGACGGCGGCGGGCTGCGGCAACAGCCACTTCGACCAGGACTTCGACGTGGAGCCGGGCAGGTTGTATGGCTTCGGCGCGTCGCCGAGCCGCCAAGTGAACTCGACGGCCGTCACGGGGCCGGGCCTCCGTGCTCCCGGCACTATGGCGCGCGCCTTCGTAGGAGGCCACACGTCCGGCGCGGAATCACCATGCAGCGGCGTGCTACCCGCATGCACCTGGAGACGCAGCGAATGCCCAGCGCAACACGCCTTCCGATCATTTTGCTCGTGGCTGCACTGTTGGGGCTGGCGCCCACAGCGTGGGCCGTGCCCGACTTCACCTTCCTGCACCTCTCCGACCCCCACATTCCGCACGCGGCCGCGCAGACGCGCGAGACGGTGGCCGCCCTGCCCACGTCCGAGGCGATCAATCTGCAGCCGTACGGCGTCACGGTGCCGGCGCCCGCCTTCGCAATCGTCACCGGCGACCTGACCGAGTTTGGGGGCGGCAACGGTTGGGGGGAGCAGTACGAGGCGCTGTGGAGCGCGTTGCCGTTCCGCGTGCACCATCAGTTGGGGAACCACGACAACACGTGGTACTGCGGGCGCCCCGCCCTGCGGCGGCTTCATGGCGGGCCGTTCTACGCCTTCGAGCGGTTCGGGGTCAAGTTCATCGGCTGGGACTCGGCCACGCCGCAGGATCCCCGCCCCTCCGTTGCCACCGAGGGGCTGCTCTGGCTGCGGGACGAGCTGGAGGGCACTCCCCCCGAGCAGCCGATTGTGTTCTTCTGCCACCATGCTCCCGACGGGCGCGAGTTCGCCGGCGACTACGAGAGGGCACGCCTCCTGGACCTCCTGCACACGAGAAACGTCGCGCTGCTGCTCGTGGGTCACGGCCACGGCGCTCGCGCGTGGGACGTGGCCGGGTTCGACACCGTCATGGGCGGGAGCACCTACGGCGATCGGCGCGGGTACGGCATCGTGTCCATCCAGGACGATGTCCTGCGCGTGTGCCACCAGTACGTCGGGGACGAGCCGAGGATGATCGCCCTGCTGGAGAAGCCCCTCCCCGGCCGCTCACCCTTCCTCAACGTCGCGGCCATATCGCCGGCCGACGGGCAGGTGTTCCAGGGGGGCGACGCGATCCAGTGGACCATCCAGGTAGAGCCCCCTGAGTCCGTGCAGCGCGCGCGCTGGCTGCTGGACGAGGAGGCGGACGCGGGGAGCCTGGCCCTGGAGGATGGGGAGTGGACGGGAAGCGTGCGGACCGCCGGCCTGGCCCCCGGCGCGCACACGCTCCGCTTCGAGCTCCTGGACACGGAGGAGCGCCTCACCTCCCGCACCGTCGCCTTCTGGATGGAGGGCGGGCCCTTCCGCATCGCTTGGAAGCAGCAGCTTGAGGGTTCCTGTCAGTCCACGCCTGTCGTGGCACAGGGGCGCCTGTATGTGGGCGGCAATGGCGGCGGCCTCTACGCCCTCGACGCCGCGACGGGCGAGCGGCTGTGGCGCTACCCGACCGGGGGAGAGGTCCGCTCGCGGCCGGCTCTGGCCGAGGGCGACGATGCCGTGTACTTCGGATCGGCGGAGGGCTCCGTGTATGCCGTCATGCGGGACGGGACGCCGAAGTGGCGCTTCGAGGCCGGCAGCCCCATCTACGCCTCGCCGCGCATATCTGGGAACGCCGTCGTGTGCGGGACCAATGGCGGCGAGGTCCTCGCTCTGGACCGAGGCAGCGGCTCCCTGCTGTGGCGCTCGGCGTTTCCCGAGTACGCCATCGAGACGGCTCCATGCGTGGGCGACTTCACCGTGTATGCCGGGGCGTGGGACCGCTTCGTGTACTCGCTCGACATCCGCGACGGGGCGCGGCTCTGGCGCGCGCCGAGCCGGGGGAGCGACCGCGAGGGCGGCGTGGCCCGGTACTACAGCCCGGCGGACTGTGGCCCCGTGTTCGTGGAGGGGCGCGTCTTCGTTGCGGACCGGGCGTACTACCTGACCGTGCTGGACTCCCGCACCGGGGAGCGGCTCATGGAGGAGAAGCAGTGCGTCGCGGTGTCGCCGTCAGGTGACGGCCGCTCCGTCTACGTCCGGCACACCGACGGCCGCGTCAGCAAGCGCCGCTCCGATGGCAGACTCGTCTGGACCGCGGAGGCCCCCACGGGCTCCATTGCGACGCCGCCGGTGGAGGCGCATGGGTACGTCTGGGTGCTCTCCAGCCTGGGGACGCTCAGCGCGCTGCATGCCGAGACCGGCGAGGTGGCGGCTGAGTACAAGGCATTCCCGGACGTCTACGCCTTCGCCGCCCCGGCCTTCGACGGCGAGCGCGTCTACGTGGCCGACATGGCCGGCGACCTGCTCGCGCTCGAGCCCACGTGGCCGCGATAGACGACCTGCCTCTGTCTACTCGTACCGCAGTGCCTCGATGGGATCCAGCACCGCGGCCTTCTGCGCCGGGTAGAGGCCGAAGCCAATGCCGACGGCCGCCGAGAAGAAGAAGGCGAGCGCGATGGAGTCCGGCGTGACCGTGGTGCGCCAGCCGGCCGCGTCCGACAGGATCGAGGCGCCCCAGACGCCCAGCGCAATGCCGATGACGCCCCCGATGACGCTGAGCGTCACGGACTCGATGAGGAACTGTACCAGAATGTCGCGCCGCTTGGCGCCGATGGCCTTCCGGATCCCGATCTCTCTCGTCCGCTCGGTCACCGAGACCAGCATGATATTCATCACGCCGATGCCGCCTACGAGCAGGGACACGGCGGCGATGCTCGCGAGCAGCAGCGTGAAGGTGCGGGCCGTCCCGCTGTAGGTCTCCAGGATCTCCTCCTGCGTGCGGACGTTGAAATCGTCCTCCTTGTCCGGGCGTATGCGATGGCGCTGCCGCATGAGCCGGTTCAGCTCCTCCACTGTCTCTCCCACGGGCGTGCCGTCCGCCCCGGCGACGTAGATGCGATCGAGATGGTCCTGCCCAAACAGGCGCCGCATCGCCACCGTGATGGGGACGACGATGATATCATCGGGGTCGCGAAACGAGGAGCCGCCGCCCTTCGCCTTCAGAATGCCGATCACCTCGAAGGGCACGTTCTTGATACGGATCCGCTGCCCGAGGGGGTCGGAGCGGCCGAAGAGGTTCTCGACCGTCGAGGTGCCGATAACGCAGACGCTGCGTCCGCCCCGGGCCTCCCGGTCGGTGAAGAAGCGGCCGTGCTCCACGGGGTGGTTGTTGACCGTCACGTACGCGGGTGTGGTGCCGGCCACCCGCACGTTCGTGTTCATGTTCTTCCACTTGACCTGCGCCGTTTCGTCCACGTTGGGCGCCACCTGGGCCACCGAGGGGATCTTCCGGAGGATGGCGTCGGCGTCCCCCGGCTTGAGGGAATCGCGGCTGCCCATCCCGCCCCACACGTGGCCCCGGCGCGCCTGGCCCGGCCACACGATGAGCAGGTTTGTGCCCATGGCCTTGATGCGCTCCTGTACATCGGCGCTGGCCCCGCGGCCGATGGCGATCATCGTGATCACGGAGCCGACGCCGATGATGATGCCCAGCATGGTCAGCGCCGAGCGCATCTTGTTCGCCTGGAGGCCAACCAGCGCAACACGGAAGCCTTCCATCAGATTCATGGTGCGTCTCCCTTGCTCCCCGCGCCCCCGGCCAGGAGGCGATCCTCAATCGCTTCGTCGCGCTCGATCCGTCCGTCGAAGAGGCGGATGACGCGCCGCGCGTGCTTGGCGACATCCTCGTCGTGGGTCACCATCACGAGGGTGACGCCCCCGGCGTTCAGCTCCTGCAGCAGGGCGATGATCTCCTGCCCCGTGCGGCTGTCCAGGTTGCCCGTGGGCTCGTCCCCGAGCACGATGCGCGGGTTGTTGACGAGCGCGCGGGCGATGGCCACGCGCTGCTGCTCGCCGCCGGAGAGCTGGGACGGCTCATGATCGAGGCGGTGCTCCAGCCCCACGTGCCTGAGGGCCTCGATGGCCCGCTCGCGTCGGCCCTCTTTCCCGCCCCCGTACAGCAGCGGAAGCTCCACGTTGCCGAGCGCCGCGGTCCGGGGCAGAAGATTGTATGCCTGGAACACGAACCCCAGCTTCCGGCTGCGCACCTCGGCGAGCTGGTTGTCGTCCAGCTCCGACACGTCCTCACCGTCCAGGACGTAGCGGCCCTCCGTCGGCCGGTCGAGGCACCCGAGCACGTGCATCAGGGTGGATTTTCCGGAACCCGACGGCCCCATGATGGCGGCGAAGTCGCCGTCCTCGATGGTCAAGCTCACGCCACGCAGCGCCCGTACCTCGACGTCGCCCGTGCGATACACCTTGTGGATGTCCTGCAGCTCAATAAGCGCCATGGTGCTTACCGCCGGCCCCCTCCCATACGCATCATGCGGCGCATCTGCCGGCCGGAGTCACTGGCGCTGCCGCCGCTGCCGCCCCGGGCGCTGCCGCCTCGGCCGCCCGAGCCTCCGCGCCCGCCCATTCCCGGCGGGCCCATGCCGCCCTCGCCGGTGCCCAGGAGCACCTCGTCGCCCTCCTGGAGCGGCCCGGAGGTGATTTCCGTCCATTCAAAGCTCTCGAGCCCGGCCACGACCTCGACCTTCTCGGGCTTGCCGTCCTTCATGATCTCAACGAAGGTCTTGCCCTCCTGCTGGAACAGGGCCTCGTTGGGGGCCGCGATCACGCTGTCGGCCCGGTCGCTGATGATCGAGGCCTCGGCCGTCATGCCGGGCCGGAGCCTCGCATCCGGATCGCTGAGCTCTATCCGCACCCGGAAGATCGTCACGTTCTCTACCTCTTCGCCCCTGGGGTAGATCTGCATGACGCGTCCGGCCCACGTCTCGTACGGGAAGGTCTCCACCTCGATCTCCACCGGCTGCCCCAGCTCGACTTGGCCGATGTCGGCCTCGTCGGCCTCGGCCAGCACGAACATGCGGCTCACGTCCGCCAGCGTGACGATGCTCGTGCCCTCCGTGATGGAGGAGCGCCCGGAGGTGATTACGGTCCCCTCCTCGACGAACCGGTCGATGACCAAGCCCTCCCGCGGGGCTGTGATGGTGGTGTAGCTCAGGTTCTTCTCGGCGTTCTCGAGCTGCGCCTCGGAGCGGCGCGCCTCTGCCCGGGCCTGCGCGGCCTGGTGGCCGGAGATGTCCGTCTGCAGCGCGTTGGTCTCGGCGATCGTGAGCTGCGCCTGGGCCTCCTTCACCGCCGCCTGAGCCGCGCGCACATCCTGCAGCCGTGCGGCGTCCTGATCGCGACTGGCCTCGGAGGCCGCCAGGGCCGCCTCCGCCTCCCGAACCGCCGCCT
>JASFTE010000158.1:0-7500 GCA_050114035.1 Armatimonadota bacterium
AGAAGGTAGTGTACTTCGCATCGTACATGGTCACACACGTGGACAGGGAGAAGCTGGAGCGGCGGTGGGACGACATCAAGGCGGCGGCCGAAGAGGAGATACAGAGCATCCGGGACGACACCCAGGCGCTCATCGCGGAGCTGCGCCAGAAGTTCGAGCAGCACAAGGCGATGGAGAAGGCCGCCGGCGAGGGCGCTGAGACGGGGGACGTGGCCGATGACCCGGAGCAAGTGGACGTTGAGGATCTCTCTGATGTCGCCCTGGCCCTCCTGGAGCGGGAAGATGACGAGCTAACCTTCGCGACGGAGCAGGAGCTCAACGAGCGCATCAAGGCGGAAGAGGAGGCCGCAAACGAACGCGAGGGCGAGGTGGCGAGCGCGCTGGAGCTGCTTGAGGATCTGGAGCGCAAGCAGCTCATCACGGAGATAGACTACCGCAATGTGCTCACGCTGGTGGGCATCTGCGAGGCGCGGCTCGAGGGGAGCTTCGGGGACATCTTCGCCGCAGGGCTCGGCGGGGCCGCCATCAAGGAGCTGCTGACGCAGATTGACCTGGACGAGATGGCCCACGAACTGCGCAAGGAAATCGACGAGCGTACGGGAGCCCGGCGTGCGCGAGCCATCAAGCGTCTGGGTGTGGTGGAGGCGTTCAGGAAGTCCAAGAACCGCCCGGAGTGGATGTCCCTGGACGTGATCCCAGCGTTGCCACCCGAGCTGCGACCCATGGTGCAGTTGGACGGCGGTCGGTTTGCCACATCAGATCTGAACGATCTATACAGACGCATTATCAACCGGAACAACCGATTGAGGCGCATCGTAGAGATCAAAGCGCCCGAGTCCATCATCAACCACGAACGTCGCTTGCTCCAGGAGGCAGTTGACGCCCTCATCGACAACGGCCGCAGGGCACGCCCTGTGACCGGGTCCAACAAGCGGCCGCTGAAGTCGCTGAGCGACATGCTCAAGGGCAAGGAGGGCCGCTTCCGGAAGAATCTCCTGGGCAAGCGGGTGGACTACTCCGGGCGCTCCGTCATCGTGGTCGGGCCGGAGCTGCATCTGAACCAGTGCGGCCTGCCCCGCGAGATGGCCTTGGAGCTGTTCAAGCCATTCGTGATGAAGCGGCTCGTTGAGAAGGGCTACACCACGAACATCAAGACGGCCAAACGGATGGTGGACCGTCTGCGGCCGGAGGTATGGGATGCGCTCGAGGAGGTCATCCAGGAGCACCCGATTCTGCTCAACCGGGCCCCGACGCTGCACCGGCTTGGCATACAGGCCTTCGAGCCGGTGCTCGTGGACGGCAAGGCGATACAGTTGCACCCGCTCGTATGCCAGGCGTTCAACGCGGACTTCGATGGGGACCAGATGGCCGCGCACGTGCCGCTGTCCATGCACGCACAGGCGGAGGCGCGCCTGCTCATGCTGGCCACGCGCAACATATTCAAACCTGCCGACGGCCGGCCCATCTGTGCGCCGCTCTACGACATCGTGCTGGGCTGCTACTACCTGACGCAGATACAGGAGAAGGCCAAGGGGCACGACACCGTCTACCCCAATGCCGACGCAGCCATCCAGGCCTACTACTTCAAGGAGCTGGACCTGCATGCGCCGATCAAGGTCCGGGTGCCGGAGATCGCCATCGAGGCGGAGCGCCGCAAGGAGCCGGTGGAGCTGGATCACGACCTCGCGCGGCGCCTCCGTGCCGCCGTGGCCACGGGCTACGAGGCCGGAGCGCCGCTGCGGGAGCTGCACGCTCAGGTGACCTCGGCCAAGAAGCTCGTCCCCGAGGACATGCCAGAGCCCGATGCAGACCGCATTCACCACTGGGAAGGGAAGCTCGAGGACCTCGTGCGTCTCGAAGTCGGGCTGGCGATTGGCCGCGGCCGGTGCCCGCTGCGCACGAAGATAAGCGTGAGCGCGCGGAGACGGCTGATCGAGACGACGGTCGGGCGCACGATCTTCAACGAGAGCCTGCCGCTGGATCTGCGATTCATCAACAAAGAGGTCGCCCGGGACGAGCTGGCCGAGATCACTGATGCGTGCCACCGGGCCTACGGCCCGGAGCGCACCACGGAACTGCTGGACAGCCTCAAGCAGCTCGGGTTCGGTTTCGCCACGAGGGCCGGGATCAGCATCTGCCTGGACAACACACGGATAGACAGTGACCGGGATCGCATCCTGGACGAGACCGACGTCGAGGTGGCGAAGGTCAACAAGGCCCACGAGGACGGACAGATCACGCCGGGCGAGCGGCAGCAGCGCGTGCTGCAGTTGTACAACAGCGCCCGCGAGAACGTTGCCAATGCCATCCTGGACAACATCGACCGCTTCAACCCCATCTTCATGATGGTCAACTCCGGCGCGCGCGCGAACCGGACGCACATCTGCCAGATATCCGGGATGCGCGGGCTGATGTCCGATCCCTTCGGGCGGCTCATAGAGGATCTTCCCGTGAAGTCCAACTTCCACGAGGGCCTCAACGTCCTGGAGTACTTCGTGTCCACGCACGGCGCGCGCAAGGGGCTCGCCGACGTGGCGCTTCGGACGGCAGACGCCGGGTACCTGACGCGCCGACTGGTTGACGTGGCGCAGGACGTCATCGTGACGGACCTCGACTGCGGCACGTCCGAGGGTATCAGCGTTACGCCCGTGTTCGAGGAGGAGACCTACTGCAGCGAGTGCGGGGAAGAGGACTTGCGTCGCGAGGGCACGTGCGAGTTCTGCGGCACGGCAGTGGCCATGCCGACACACGGCGACGTGCTGGAGCAGCTTGCCGGCCGCATCACTGGCCGGATCACGCCCGAGGACGTGATCCACCCGGACAGCGGGGATGTACTGGTGGCCGCGGGCGAGGAGATCACGCGGGAAGCTGCACGGGCCATTGAGGAGGGCGGCATCGTCCGGGTGAAGATACGCTCCCCGCTGACGTGCGAGCTGCAGCGTGGCATCTGCCAGCAGTGCTATGGCCGCGACCTGGCCACCGGCCGCATGGTGGATGTCGGGACGGCCATCGGCATCATCGCCGCCCAGTCCATCGGCGAGCCCGGGACCCAGCTCACAATGCGCACGTTCCACACCGGCGGCATCGGGCAGGAGTACATCACCGGCGTGGCCGAGGTGAAGAAGAAGAAGCAGGAGGCCTTGCGAGGGCTGCACGAAGATATCGACCGGGGTATCGTCAGCGTGGGCGGCGCCGAGCGCGAGCGCACCAGAGCCATCCAGAGGATGCTGAAGGTGCTCGAAGACCCCATCCACGGCTTGCTTCGTGTGGTTGAGCTGTTCGAGGCGCGGAAGCCCAAGGGAGAGGCGATCACGGCAGAGGCGGATGGCGTGGTCGCAGCCATTGACCGCAAGGGGCTGCGCACCGTGATAATTCATAGCGACCTACCACTGAGCGAGCCCAAACTGGCACGGGGGGAGCGGGCGGCCGATGAGGTCGTGCACCCGGACACCAAGAAAAGCCTCGTTGAGGCGGGCGGCAAGCTCACCGAGAAGCTCGCACGCCGTATGCAGAAGGCGGGGCTGAAGTCCGTGAAGGTGCGTGCGGAGCACCTGGTGCCGTATCGGGGCAAACTGCACGTACGGAGCGGGCAGCGAGTCCGACCTGGCGACCGGCTCACCGACGGCCCGATCGATCCGCAGAGCGTTCTGGCCATGAAGGGCGTGGAGGGGGTGCAGGAGTATCTGCTGCGCGAGATCCAGCGCGTGTACAAGTCCCAGGGCGTGGAGATCAACGACAAGCACGTCGAGGTCATCATCCGGCAGATGCTGAAGAAGCGGCGGATCGTGGAGCACGGTGACACGGACTTCCTCGCCGGCCAGATCGTGGACCGCTTCGCCTTCGCGCGGGAGAACGCGCGCGTCGCCGAATTGGGTGGGAATGAGGCCACGGCGGAGTGGGTGCTGCTGGGGATCACGGAGGCGTCGCTGGCGACGGATAGCTTCCTGTCGGCCGCCTCGTTCCAGCGCACGACGCGGGTGCTGGCTGAGGCCGCGACGGGCGGGAAGCGGGACCACCTGGTCGGGCTCAAGGAGAATGTGATCATCGGGCGTCTCATTCCCGCCGGCAGCGGCATGCCGGAGCATCGCGGCCTACTGCTCCGAGCGCCGGAGCTGTCGGAGCCGGAGAACGGAGATGGGGAAGGGGTGGTCGCTGAGGAGGCCCTGGAACTCGCGCTCGCCGCCGACGCAGATGTGGAGGCTGAGTCATAAGGAGGGACGGAGGCACCGCCGGGAACGCCGGAAACTGCGCTTGACAGGTATAGCGCAAGTTTGTATACTCGCGCTTCCCAGGCGTTGCGACGACCGCTGCGATCGCATTTGACGTGGCAGAGGCGCAGCCCGTGACACGGCGGGGCTGCCTACTGGCGAATAGCCCATAATAGAGGGGGCGGTGGCGGCATACTAGAGTAGCCGTCTAAGTCCGCACCTAACCGGTGACACGCCGCAGTTCGTCCGGCCCCTCGTGCGTGAATGCGCAGGGGCCTTACCGTTTTGGGGGAGCGAGCATGCCGACAATCAACCAACTCGTTCGCAAAGGCCGCAAGAGGGGGCGACGCAAGAAGCGCGCTCCGGCGCTCAAGGTGGCCTACAACGGTCTGAAGCAGCGTGCGCGTGTGACCAAGGGGGCGCCGCAGCGCCGGGGAGTGTGCACACGGGTGTGGGCGCTCACGCCCAAGAAGCCGAACTCGGCCCTGCGCAAGGTGGCACGCGTGCGGCTGTTCAACCGCGAGGAGGTTACGGCGTACATTCCGGGGATCGGCCACAATCTGGCCGAGCACTCCGTCGTCCTGGTGCGCGGTGGGCGCGTCAAGGACCTCAACACTGTCAAGTACCACATCGTGCGCGGTGTGCTGGACGCGGCTGGCGTCGACGAGCGGCGTCAGGCACGCTCAAAGTACGGCGCGAAGCGGCCGAAGTAGCCGCCGTCCACAGCGCCGCAAGGCGCAATCGAGGTGCGGAGGAATGCCGAGGAAAGGTGCCGTTCCCAAACGTGAGCCGTCGGCTGACCCCGTTCTGGGCAGTCGCCTCGTCCAGCGCTTCATCAACAAGCTGATCCGCGGCGGCAAGAAGAGCACCGCGGAACGTATCTTCTACAGTGCACTCACGCGCATCCATGAGGCCACCGGCGGCAATCCGCTGGACGTCTTCTCGCAGGCCGTCAAGAACTGCATGCCCGTCCTGGAGGTGCGTCCGCGGCGCGTTGGTGGAGCCACGTACCAGGTACCCATCGAAGTCAGGGCGGAGAGGCAGGTATCATTGGCTATTCGGTGGATCGTGACCGCAGCCCGCGAGCGCCCGGAGAGGACGATGGTCGAACGGCTCGCAGGCGAGCTCACGGACGCGGGCGGACGGCAGGGCATCGCCGTGAAGCGCAAGGACGACATGCATCGCATGGCCGAAGCGAACAAGGCATTCGCGCATTATCGGTGGTGAGCCGGGTGCGGGATCGCCGTGTGGGGTTGGCGTGTGTGCGTTGTGGAGTGAGGTCAGATGGATTCTGAGAGCCGGCTTGAGACAACCAGGAACATCGGCATTGCCGCTCACATTGACGCGGGCAAGACGACGATCACAGAGCGGATTCTGTTCTACACGGGTCGCATCCATCGCATGGGTGAAGTGGACGACGGCGCTGCGACGATGGACTGGATGGAGCAGGAGGCCGAGCGTGGCATCACGATAACGTCGGCGGCGACGACGTGCGAGTGGGAGGGCCACCGCATCAACATCATCGACACGCCGGGGCATGTTGACTTCACCGTCGAGGTGGAGCGATCGCTCCGGGTGCTGGACGGCTGCGTGGCGCTGCTGTGTGGCGTCGGCGGCGTGCAGCCCCAGTCCGAGACCGTGTGGCGACAGGCGGAGCGCTATGGCGTGCCGCGAATGATATTCGTGAACAAGCTGGATCGGTCCGGCGCCGACTTTCACGCCGTGCTGCACAGCGTGCGCAGCCGACTGGGCGCGCCCGCGGTGGCCGTGCAACTGCCCATTGGGGCGGAAGCCAACTTCTCCGGCCTCGTTGATCTCATCACCATGACGGCATTCGTGTACGTGGACGACCTCGGGACCCGAAGCAAGGAAGTGGACATCCCGGAGGACATGCAGATGTGGGCCGAGGCGTTCCGCGAGCACCTGATCGTCCAACTGGCCGAGGTAGATGAAGAGATCGAAGCGCTGTACCTGGACGACGAGGCCCCATCGCCCGAGCAGCTACGCGCCGCGCTCAGACGAGCAACGATCGGCTGCACGGTAGTCCCGGTCCTGTGCGGAGCGGCCCTCAAGAACAAGGGCGTGCAGCCGCTTCTCGATGCCATCGTTGACTATCTCCCCTCGCCGCTGGACGTTCCCCCCGTGCGCGGCGAGCATCCCGAAACCAAAGCCCTGGAGATACGCGAGGCGGCCCCGGACGGCCCCTTCGCTGCGCTCGCCTTCAAGATTGTCGGTGATCCGCACGTCGGGAGGCTGTCGTACCTGCGCGTGTACTCTGGTACGGTGGCCAAGGGGCAGGCAGTACTGAACGTGACGACGGGCCGCCGGGAGCGCCTCAGCCGTCTGCTGCTCATGCACGCCAACCGTCGCGAGGAAGCGTCGGAGGCCGTGGCCGGCGACATAGTGGCAGCGGTAGGCCTGAACCGAACGCGCACCGGCGATACGCTGTGCGACCAGAAGCATCCCATTCTCCTCGAGAACATCGTGTTTCCTGAGCCCCTCGTCTCGGTGGCCGTCGAGGCGAAGACGAAGGCCGACGATGAGCGGCTCGCCACGGCGCTTGACAAACTCTCGATGGAGGATCCGACCCTTGAGGTGACCGTGGATGCCGAGACCGGGCAGACGATCATGTCCGGCATGGGAGAGCTGCATCTGGACATCATCCAGAGCCGCATGCTCCGTGAGTTCCGCGTGGATGTCAACCTGGGCCCGCCGCAGGTATCGTACCGAGAGACCATCACGGGATCGGCACGAGGCGAGGGCAAGTTCGTCCGACAGACTGGCGGACGGGGGCAATACGGACACGCTGTGCTGGAGATCGAGCCGCTGAGGGATTCCGAGGAGCGGCTCGAGTTCGAGTCCGCCATCAGAGGCAATGTCATTCCGGCGGAGTTCATCCGGGCTATCCAGAGAGGCGTCGAGGAGGCGATGACAGCGGGCGTGCTCGCGGGATACCCAGTCGTGGACGTGCGCGTGCGCTTGGTTGATGGCTCGCACCACGACGTGGACTCTTCCGAGCCGGCCTTCAAGATCGCCGCCTCGATGGCATTCCGCGATGCGGCCGGGCGAGCCCATCCCATTCTGCTCGAGCCAATCATGTCGCTCGAGGTCATCACGCCGGAGCAGTACCTCGGCGAGGTGACCAGTGACCTGAACAGCCGTCGTGCCCAACTGGAGAGTGCAGAGCTGGAGGCGCGGCAGGTGCGGATTGTGCGGGCAGTGGCGCCTCTGGCCGAGTTGTTCGGATACGCCACGCAATTGCGCTCCCTCACCCAGGGACGCGCTACCTATA
>JASFTE010000159.1:0-8807 GCA_050114035.1 Armatimonadota bacterium
CGGGCTCCAGGTCCGGCGCTGGCCCTCGCCGACAACTGCATTTGACCGGTGGTCCAGGCGTGAACATTGACGAGAGGGTCCGCAGACTCGAGCGTCTCAGGGGGAAGCGCATTGTCTTGCGGGGGATCCGCACGACCAACGCGCACTTCCGCGGGCGGCTCATCGAGCGCAACGGCTACATCGTCCTGCAGTATCGGGACGACCGCCCGGGCTACTTCTGGCATTACGAGATCATTGAGGAGTTGCTCGACCTCGTGGAGAAGCAGTCCGGCAGCATCACGCTGTACGACGGCGACTACCAGTACATGGAAGTGCCGGTCAAGTGAATCCGCCCGCGTGTCGTGGCCGCACCGCCCGCGCGGCCCAGTGCGCATAGCGTACAGGCTTAGAGGAGCGTTGGTGTTGAAAGCCGTCATACCCATTCTGAAGGCGGTCTCTTTCTACGGTGCTCTCGGCCTCATCGTTGGCACCGTGGCTGCTCTCTTTGGCGTGGGCGGCGGCATCCTCATGGTCCCCATCGGCATCACCATCTTCCAGCGGACGCCACAGGTCGCCGTGGGGACGTCTCTGGCCGCCATTGTGCTCATCTCGCTGGCCAGCGCCGCCAAGCACTTCAGTCTGGGCAACGTGGATCTGCGTCTCGCCATCTCCCTGGCGGGGGGCGCCATCGTCGGCGGCGTCTTCATCGGCGCGCCATTGGCCCATGCACTGCCCGGCGAGACGCTGAAGCGAGCCTTCGGCTACTTCGCCGTGGCCGTGGGGCTCTACTACACGGGCCTGCCGGCAGCGCTGTGGCAGCGGCTGCATTCGTAGGGGGCCGCAGCTTGCCGCTCCTTGGCCGACGGCGGGCAAATGACGGCCGTCGCCCCCGCTCACGTGTCGGTCGGAGGACTGGTATGACAGAGCTCAAGGTGTTCGGCAAGGATCGGGCAGACGAGGCATACGAGACGCTGCTGGAACGAGCGCAACGGATAGCGGCAAGCTTCGGCGGCCGCGTCACCGTGAACGAGTATGAGCTCGATAGCGACGAAGCGCGCCGGCTAGGCGTTGCCCGCGCACCCGCACTGGCCATCGGAGGCGACCTCGCGTACGTGGGCACCGTCCCCACTGTCGGACAGCTCGCCACCATGGTCGGCGTCGTCCTCGGTCAGAGCCAGTGATGACGGGCCCCCTGCCGCCTGAGAATCGCGCCGCAGGGCCGGGTGTTGTGCGTGGCTGACCTCGTCCCCAGCATCCCGCCGCAGGGCGCGGCGAGACCATCTGACGAAGCAGGCCCGCAGTGTCCCTGAACCGGCTAACACACGTTGAGGCTGTCACACGTGCACCGCGACGGACCACGAAGACCGATGACGCTTGAGCAGGCGATCGGCACCGCCTTCCTCGCCTGCGTGTTCGCGGCAGCGCCACTGCTGTTCATGCTCGCCTACTTCGCATCGCAGTTCCATGGGCTGAGCGATCCGCTTGCGCTCGACCAGGCCCAGATCGCCCGGAACATCGCCTCGGAGGGCGACCGCGGGGTCTTCGTCACAGACGTGGTCACGCCGCTGTCGCTCCGGCACAACTCGGACCTCACTCGCCATCCGGACGGGATGAACGCCCCCCTCGGCCCTCTCGTGCTCGCCCTCGCGTTTCGTATCGCGCCGCCCTCCGACAAGGCCGCCGCACTGCTCACCGTGGCGCTCTGGTACCTGGTCCTGGGGGTCACCTGTCTCTTCGCCTGGCGTGCCTTCGGGCCGGCGGCCGCCGCCCTCGCCACCATTGTCGTCGGCATCAACATAACCGTGCTCACGGCTGCCCTCTCCGGTACCCCGCGCATGTTGACGACATTGCTGTGCACTCTCATGCTGTATGCTATGTACGAGCTCGGGGCCGGGAGTGCCGGCGGATCTTCTGCCCCGTCTCCGCCGATGCTCCGCACGTGCGCACGTGCGGCGCTGTGGGGCGGCATCTTTGGCCTCGCGTGCCTCGCGTCCCCGCGCGCGTGTCTGCTGCTGCCGGGGCTGCTGCTGTACATCTGGGCCTGGCCCGAGGCACGCCGGGCCCGCGGCGTGGCATGCGTCGTCGCGGCGCTCCTCGTCGCGAGCCCATGGCTGGTGCGCAACACCTTGGTGTTCGGCAATCCGCTCTTCTCGCTTCGCTGGTACGATCTGATGATGTTCACGCGCAGCTTCCCTGCCGACTCGCTGCTGCAGACCTACGCGCCGCCATCGTCGCCTCTCGTGTTCTGCATCACGCATCCGGGCGAGATGCTCGCGAAGATGATAACCGCGCTCGGCGGACTGCGCGAGGCCCTGTTCACGACATCCGACTTCTACGTGGGTGCCGTCTTCGTCGTTGCCGCCTTCATCCGCCTTGGCGACGAGCGATTCGAGAGGCTGCGACTTGCCGTCTACGTGATGATGGCGGTCATGGCAATCGGCGTCGCCGCCACTCGGCCGGAGGCGACGGCCTTCCTCGTCTTCGTGCCCTTCGTGAGCATCGTCGCCAGCGCCATGTTCCTGGGGCAGCTATCGCGTCTGCACCTGCGTTTCCCCATCGGACGATTCCGACGGATGCGCGCCGACGTCATGCAGTGGCTCATCATCCTCGCCGCCCTGCTCCTGCTGCTGTATCCGGTCTGGATGGCATTCCAGCGCTCCAAGTGGACCCGCCCGCCGCCCCCGCCGCGGCAGCTCCTCGAACCGGCCGAGCACCTCATCGAAGAGGGCGCGCCGGCAGCCACCAACATGCCGTGGGATGTGGCCTGGCGGCTCCAGCGGACGGGCGTCCTCGCCCCGGCGACCGAGCATGAGTTCCGACAGATCGAGGCGGCGACGGGCCCCATCGAGTATGTCGTGCTGGGCACCCCCATGCGGCCCAATCCACGCGGCGCGCACGACATCTTCTGGCTCTCCCTCGCCGATCCGGCGCCCATGGACGCACAGGGCTACAGGCTGCTGGCTGGGTTCGAGATCCGCCCGGGCCTGCGTGCCATCGTCCGCCGGCGCGGCGCCGAAGGCGGATGACCTGACCCGCGCGGCTCACCCGCGCCGCTTCGTCCCCGCCCTTGTCTGCTTCCGGGTGGCTCTCTTCCGGGGGTACTTCTTCTTCTGACACTTGGGGCAGTAGTACGTGGCTCGCGTGGCGAGGCGGATCATGCGCACCTTGCACGCGCACTCCGGACACGGCTCACCCTCGCGTCCGAACACCCTCAGCTTCTCCTGGTACGTCGTCTCCCTGCCGTCGAGATCGGCAAACACCGTGTCCGCTGCCCCCCCTCCCGCGATCGCCTGCTCGAGCACGCCCTCGATTGCCCCGTGGAGCCGGGCGATGTCATCGGCGCTGAGCGCTCGCAGCTGCGTCGCGGGATGGACGCGCGCCTCAAAGAGGATCTCGTTGGCGTACATATTCCCGATGCCGCCGATCCTGCTCTGATCCATCAGGAACGCCTTCGCCCCGGTCCTGCTCGTGCGGAAGCGCTCCGCCAGGCGCTCGACGCTCGGCAGCTCGTCCAGCGCATCGGGCCCCATCTTCGCGATGCGCGAATCCCCACCCACCTCCGCCGTCGGCCGCGCGTGCACGTTCCCCAGCATGAGCTTCGCCGCCAGCAGCGTGCTCCCGTCGTCCAGGTGGTACGCGATCTGGATGTGCTTCTCCTCGAACTCCTGCGGGTCCGCCAGCACGAACAGCCCGCCCAGCGCCAGATGCACGATGAGCGAGTACCCGTTGTCCAGATCGACGATCCCGGTCTTTCCGAACCGCCGCGCGCCGATGATCTTCGCGCCCGAGACCGCGGCGACATACTCCTCCGGCGGGATATTGACGCACTCTTCCCGGTTGACCGTCACGTCCACGATGGTCCTGCCGACCAGCGTCTGCTCAATGCTCCGTCTCAGCACTTCCAGCTCCGGCAGCTCGGGCATGCCCGGTCGCCTCCCTGGCACAAGAGAACGAAGTCGCAGCGCAAGCATGCTCCGAAGGTGTTCACCTGAGGCGCCCCTTTGACCTCCGCCCACGGAGAAGACAAGACGTACCCGCGATCCCAGGAAGGTATAGCGCCGCATCGTGCGCAATCCTTGCCTCCAACGACGACACATCCGCCGGTCGCTGGCACATCATCAGGGGGGCCTCTCCATGCTCAAAGCAGGCATCATCGGCTGTGGCCGCATCGTCCAGGAGGGACATGCCCGGGCCTTCGAGGCGCTCAAGGACAAAGTCACCGTGACGGCGCTCGCCGATCCCGCGCCCGAGTGTCTCACGGCCGTCGGCGAGGCACTCCACGTGCCGGAGGAGAGCAGGTACGCCAGCTCTGCGGAGCTGCTCGAGGCCCGGGCTGGCGAGCTCGACTTCGTCGATCTGGCTCTCCCCCACTTCATCCATCGGGACATCACCATCGAGTGCGCCGAGGCCGGCGTCAACATCCTCAGCGAGAAGCCCATGGCCACCACCGTGGCCGAGGCCGACGACATGCTCGCCGCCGTGGCGAAGGCCGGGATCTGCTTCAGCGTCATCCACAACCGCCGCTACAGCCCGGTGTCCGCCACCGTCCTGAAGCTCGTGACCGACGGCGCCATCGGGCGGCCGTTCCTCATCCGGAGCGAGGGCCTCGGCAAGAGCCACTACCCCGGCACGCCCGGCTACGACCCGGACTGGCGCACCAAGTCCGAGCGCGCCGGCGGCGGCTGCCTGCTGGACAACGGCTACCACAACCTCTACACCGCCCGCGAGCTCATGGGCAGCCCGGTGCAGTCCGTCTACGGCTGCATCGGCACGTACCGGCACGACATCACCGTTGACGACACCGCCTGCGTGCTCCTGTCCCACGAGAGCGGCGGCATCACCAGCGTCCAGATCGCCTGGTCCACCGTCGGCGGCGGGCAGCACGTCGAGGAGATCCACGGGACCGAGGGCACGATCCAGCTCGGCCGCGGCGATTCCCCCGTGCGCCTCCGTCAGGGCGGCGACGAATGGACCGAGCCCGAGCTGGTGGACGTGCCACTGCAGGGATTCGCGGGCGTCATCGACGACTACATCAAGGCCCTCACCGAGGACGCCGACCCGCCCACGCCCGGCGACGAGGCCCGCGAGAACTTGCGCGTCATCGAAGCCGCCTACGACAGCGCCAAGCAGGGCGAGACCGTCCGCCTCCGGTAGCACGTCTGCATGCCCCAAGACAGGGGGAGCCCCACCATGACCTACGGCAACCGCCAGCTCCTGATCGACGGCCGGCTCGTTGACGCCGAATCTGGCAAGACATGCCCCTCCATCAACCCGGCCACTGGCGATGTGATCGCAGAGGTCGCCGAGGGCGACGCCCCCGAGATTGACAACGCCGTCGCCGCCGCCCGAAGGGCCTTCGAGGAGCACTGGCGCGACATGCCCGCCACCGAGCGCGGCGCTCTGCTGCGCAAGGTCGCCGAGTTGATCTCCGAGCGCGGCGACGACCTCGCCTTGATGGAGACGCTGGACCAGGGCAAGCCGCTCGAGGACAGCAGAACCGGCGACATCGTCGGCGCCGCCGCCTACTTCGACTTCTACGCCGGCGCGGCCGACAAGATCCACGGCGACACGGTCCCCTTCGCGGGCTTCTTCAACTACACCGTTCGCGAGCCCCTCGGCGTGGTGGGCGCTATTGTCCCGTGGAACTACCCCCTGGCTCTGGCCGCCATCAAGTGCGCTCCCGCACTCGCCTGCGGAAACACGGTGGTGCTCAAGCCCGCCGAGCAGACTCCGCTGACCGCGCTGGAGCTGGGCAAGATCTGCCTCGACGCCGGCCTCCCGCCGGGCGTTGTCAACGTCGTCACTGGCTTCGGGCCCACCGCGGGCGCCGCGCTCGCGCGCCACGCGGGCGTGGACAAGGTCACCTTCACCGGCAGCAGCGAGGTCGGCCACAAGATCCTCGAGATGTCCGCGGGCAACCTGAAGCGCACGGTGCTTGAGCTCGGCGGCAAGACCGCCAACATCGTCTTCGCCGACGCCGACCTGGACGCGGCCCTCAATAGCGCCGTCCGCACCATCTTCCTCAACCAGGGCCAGATCTGCACCGCCGGCTCCCGTCTGCTCATCGACGAGAGCATCAAGGACGACTTCGTCGCCCGGCTCGTCGCCAAGGCCGAGCGCCTCAAGGTCGGCGACCCACTCAAGCCTGACACAAAGATGGGCGCCATCGTCTCGGAGGAGCAGCTCGAGAAGATCAAGCTGTACATCAAGCTCGGCAAGGAAGCCGGCGCCACGCTGCTCACCGGCGGCCGCGGGCCGGACGATCCCGATCTCGCCGCCGGCTACTTCATGCTGCCGACGGTCTTTGACGACGTGGACAACTCCATGCGCATCGCGCAGGAGGAGATCTTCGGCCCCGTCCTCTCCGTGATCACCTTCACGGACGAAGACGACGCCATCGCCAAGGCCAACGCCGTGAAGTACGGCCTCGCGAGCGCCCTCTGGACCAAGGACATCACGAGGGCCCACCGCGTCGCCGACCAGCTGGAGTCGGGCATCGTCTGGATCAACGTCACCAACGTCGTCGGCCCACAGTCGCCCTACTGCGGCTACAAGGCCAGCGGCCTCGGCCACGAGTCCGGCATGGACGCACTGGAGACATTCACGCGCCTCAAGAGCGTGTGGGTCAACCTCAGCGACGAGCCGCATCCGTGGGCAGACACGTAGCGCCTCGCCCCATGCTTGCAGCGCGCCGCGCCACATCCCGCCCCGCGGGCCTTGCCCTTTCCGTCCGCCCGCGCTATTCTCCGGCTGATTCGTCCCGACCAGTCCGCCGTTACGCTGACCTGGGTAGGCGCTACAGTTGGATCGATCGAACAGGAGGACGCACGATGTGGGAACAAGTCGAGCACGCCGTCGGAGAGGTCTTCCGCGAGGCCCGCACCCCCGATCTGCGGGCGCTCTCGTCCGAGAACCTGGACCGGCTGGGCTCTGCTGCGAAGGAGGCGCACGAGGATGTAGGTGGGCGCATTCTGGAGAAGGGCGAGGAGCAGCGCCAGGCGGCTGACGGCGGCGACTGGATCCGCTTCCAGGCGTGCCGCGACGATGTGCACCGGCTTCACGAAGAGTGGCGCGGCCTCGGCGAAGAGATCTCCCGTATCGAGGAGGCCCGGCGCCACAAGCACCTCGAAGAGCGCGTCAACGAGCGCCTCGGCGGCCACACAAGAGCCATGCTCCTGGAGGCCAGCGTCCTCGTTCTCATCGTCGCTGTCCTCGGGATGCTGCTCTGGGAGGTGCTCTTCGCTGCCGAGGCGAGCCCGAGGCTGCTGTTGACACTTGCCCTGGTCGATACGTGCATTTGTGTCTTCTTCCTCTGGGAGTTCTTCTGGAGGATGTCCCTGGCCGATTCCAAGAGCTGGTACTTCAAGCGCCACTGGATGGACTTCGTTTCCTCGCTCCCATTCGCCTTGCTCAATGCCGACGTGCTGCGCATCGGCCGGCTCGCGCGTGTGATGCGGGTCGCGCGAGCCGCACGCCTCGCCCGGGCGCTGCGCCTCCTGCGCGCACTGCGCGCCATGGCCTTCGTCTTTCGCGGCTTCGAGAAGGTCGGTCAATCGTTCAACATCCGCGTGCTCAACCGTCCTCTCGCCGCGACGCTCGTGTTCCTCGTGCTTGGCGGCATGCTGATGGCGTCCATGGAGCCTGACGCATTCAGGCAGCAGGAGGAGGGCTCGGCCGTCCCCGACGGGATATGGTGGAGCTTCACGACGGTGTGCACCGGTGGATTCGCCGACATCTACAATCCCCAGGGGTGGCCCGGCCGCGTGTTGACGGTCGTCCTGGTGATCATGGGCGCCCTCCTCACCGGCGCCTTCACGGCCGCGCTGGCCTCCGTGCTCCTCGGCGACGACACCGAGCGCATCGAGCGAAAGCTCGCCGCCGTTCTGGAGCGTATCGAGGGGCCGCCGAAGCAGTAGAGCAGTGGCCGTCTCCGCTCACGTCACCGGGCTCTACCGAGGAGAATCCCAATGGCCAACCCACCCATCGGCCTCATCGGCATCGGTCTCCTGGGCTCTGCCCTGGCAGAGCGCCTCCTGACCGCCTCCCATTCCGTCCTGGGCCACGACATCGATGCATCTCGCTGCGAGGCTCTGGAGAGCATGGGTGGCCGCGCGGCCTCCGACCACGCCGAGGTCGCATCGTCCTGCGACCGCATTGTGCTCAGCCTCCCCACCACGGCGGTCGTCGAGGACGTCCTTCGCCGCATGGACGCCGAGCTGCGCCCCGGGCAGACGATCCTGGACACCACCACCGGCGAGCCACAGGGGAGTGCGGCCATCGGCGCGCGGCTTGCCGAGCGCGGCATCGAGTACCTCGACGCAACCGTCTCGGGCTCCAGCGTCCAGGCCCGGGGCGGCGAGGTCATCGTCATGGGCGGCGGGCGCCGCGATGTCTTCGATGCCTGCGAGGACATCTTCCGCTGCTTCGCGCGCCGATGGTTCCACGTGGGCGAGTGGGGCAGCGGTGCCAAGATGAAGCTCGCCGTCAACCTCATCCTCGGCCTCAACCGAGCGGCCCTCGCCGAGGGCCTGTGCTTCGCTCAAGCCATTGGCCTCGAGGCCGAGACCACCCTCTCCATCTTCACCGAGAGCGCCGCCTACTCGCAAGTCATGGACACCAAAGGCCCGAAGATGGTGGCGGGGGACTTCACGACCCAGGGGAAGCTCTCACAGCACCTCAAGGACGTCCGTCTGATTCTCTCCGAGGGGGATCGCGTCGGGGCCACCCTCCCTCTCTCTGCACTCCACCGCGAATTGCTCGAGGGGCTCGAGGCGGCCGGCCTGGGCGAGGCCGACAACAGCGCCATCATCCGCGCCTTCGGCGTTGCG
>JASFTE010000160.1:0-8785 GCA_050114035.1 Armatimonadota bacterium
GGACATCGGCTGGACGAGCGGGCGAAGGTGTTGCCGTCAACGACCCGCGTTCTCGCGCTGACGGCGTCGGCCCTTTGAGCGGCGCCGGAGGGCATCGGGGCGCAGCGCCCTTGGTTGCCGTGTTGTGTAGCATTGAGAGGAGTGGCTTGCGTGCGGTCTCAGAATGCGCTTCTTCTGATCGCGGTGCTTGGCCTGATGGTCTACCTCGTGTACACCATCGGGAAGATGGGCAAGAAGCCGCCCGATGCGGGCATCGAGACGTACGATCAGCTCTGTGCCGCGATCACGAAGGGCAATCGGGTCACGGAGATCACCCTCAGCGAGCGTGAGGCTAAGGGGAAGGCAGTGGGCGGGGAGTTCGAGGTGGCAGTGCCCAGCGATCCGGAGCTCGCGGGCAAGCTGCTGGAGATGGTGCCCGAAGGGCACGCGATGGCACTGACCATCAAGCACAAGTCGGTGCTGGAGTCCGTGCTGAGCACCGTGGGCACCCTCGCCATCCCCATCGTGCTGCTCCTCGTGTTCTGGTTTCTCATGATGCGCCAAGTGCAGGGCACCAGCGGGCAGGCGCTCACGTTCGGCCGTAGCCGGCACAGGATCGTCGGCGAGAGCTTCGAGAAGGTAACGTTCGCCGATGTCGCGGGAATGGCGGAGGTGAAGCAGGAGCTGGCGGAGGTGGTGGAATTCCTCCGCGACCCGGAGAAGTTCCGCGAGCTGGGGGCGAAGATCCCGCGCGGGTGCCTCTTGGTGGGACCGCCCGGCTGTGGCAAGACGCTCCTGGCCCGGGCCATCGCCGGGGAGGCCGGGGTGCAGTTCTTCTACATCAGCGGATCTGACTTCGTGGAGATGTTCGTTGGGGTGGGCGCGTCGCGCGTCCGCGATCTCTTCGAGCAGGCGAAGCACCAGTTGCCGGCCATCGTCTTTATTGACGAGATCGACGCGGTCGGGCGCCAGCGGGGCGCCGGCCTCGGCGGGGGTCACGATGAGCGGGAGCAGACGCTCAATGCGCTGCTGGTGGAGATGGACGGCTTCGACCCGAACGCCGATGTGATCCTGCTGGCGGCAACCAACCGTCCCGACATCCTCGACCCGGCGCTGCTGCGTCCGGGCCGGTTCGACCGGCGCATCGTGGTGGACAACCCGGACGTGAAGGAGCGCGAGGCGATCCTGGCCCACTACGCGGACAAGAAGCCCCTCGCCGATGACGTGGACTTGGCCGTTCTGGCCCGACGCACACCGGGCTTCACGGGCGCCGACCTCGAGAACATGTGCAACGAGGCGGCGCTGTATGCCGCGCGGCAGAATCAGAAGGAAATTGACATGGCGTCCTTCGATGAGGCCACCGACCGGATCCTGGCCGGGCCCGAGCGCAGGAGCCGGGTCATCGGGGAGCGCGAGAAGCGCATCCTGGCGTACCACGAAGCCGGCCACGCACTTGTGGCGAGCAAGCTCCCGGATTCCGACCCTGTCTACAAGGTGTCGATCCTCCCGCGCGGCCATGCGTTGGGCTACACGATCCGCCTCCCCACCGAGGATCGCTACCTCATCAGCAAGCGTCAACTGCTCGACACCATCGGCCAGGTGCTCGGCGGACGGGCGGCCGAGAAGATAGTCTTCGACGAGATGACGACGGGGGCGGCCGACGATCTGGAGAAGGCCACCGAGCTCGGCCGACAGATGGTGTGCGAGTTCGGCATGAGCGAGGCCATGGGGCCCATGACCTTCGGGCGCAAGCATGGGCCCGTGTTCCTGGCGCGCAACCTGGCTGAGGAACGCAACTACAGCGAGGATGTCGCCAAGAGGATCGACAGCGAGGTCCGCAGCATTGTGAACGGCAGCTACGATCGGGCCACGGAGATACTGCAGGAGCATCGCGAACAGCTCGACCGGCTCGTTGACGTGTTGCTGGAGCGCGAGGCGCTCGACAAAGAGGAAGTCGATGCGGTGCTGGCGGGCGAGGAGCTGCCTCCGCTGCGCTCTGCCGTGAAAGAGGATGACGCCGGAGACGGCCCGAAGGAGGCGCCCGAGGGCGAGAAGCGCAAGGAAGAGGGACCATTGGGCTGGAAGCCCGCGCCGCAGACCCCGTAACCGGCGGCAGCAGTTCTGGGCACGAGAAGGGAGTACCAGACGAAGTGCGCGGCAAGAGTGTCAGTCTCCGCGAGCTTGAGGCGCTGTATGAGCACGCCGTCTGCGCAGCGCAGGAGGAGCGCACCGACGAGGCCATACGTCGGTTCAACTCGCTGCTGCGGATGACGGCCCGGCGCAAGTCTGCCGGGCCCGACACCCGTGGGCGCTCGGCAACGCGCCAGCGGCGGCGGGGCTTTCGGTCACACCGATCGCTGGTGGCGGCGTGCCTCGTGAATCTGGCCACTTGCCACGCCGAGAAGGGGAACTTCGCTGAGGCCATCGACCAACTCAGAGCTGCGCTCAAGCTGGAGCCTCGGAATCGCGAGGCCGCCTGCCAATTGGGACACACCTACGAGCGCACCGGCGAATCGGCCAAAGCGATGCAGCAGTTCAGGGACGTGCTGCGTGTCGCTCCGGAGTGCGCCGAGGCGCACGCCGGCCTGTCCAGGTGTCATCTCCATGGGGGCGAATACGCGCGAGCGATCCAGGCGTGCCGGGCCGCGCTCGAGCTCTCGCCGGACTGCGCCGCCGCGCGGGTGGACCTGGCCATCGCCCTCAAGCGGTGTGGGTGCGTGGACGAGGCGATTGAGGCGGCGGAGGGCCTCTCCGACGAGCTCCCGCACGATCCGGCGCCCGTTCACGAGCTGGCCGAGCTATGGATGTCCGCTGACCGGCCGGCGGAGGCCATCCGTACGTTGGAGCCCATGCTCGCCGAGGGCCAACACCACGAGCCGGCCGTCACGACGCTGGCGGAAGCCTACCTGGCCCTGGGAGAGCACCGCAGGGCCATCGAGGCGTGCAAGCGATCCCGGGCCGCCGGCGCCGATCGCGTTCCCGTCCTGGACCTCATGGTCATGGCCTACGAGCACGTCGGGGACATCCCGAACGCGCTTGTGACCGTGACGGAGCTCGTGCAGGCAACGCCGCTGGACGCCCACGCGCACTTCCGCATGGGGACGATACTGCAGCGCAGCGGCGATTTCAGCAACGCGATGGCGCGGTATGCCATGGCGGCGGAGCTCTCGCCGGAGAGCGATCAGGTGCGCGAGGCGGCCGAGGAGGCAATTGAGACGCTTGACGCCATCCAGCTCCAGCAGATCGTCGCCCTGGCATCGGCGAACGTCGTCTTCCGAGCGAAGCTGGATCGCGATATGGAGGGGACGCTGCGGGATTACGGCTTCCGGATCACGGACGCCGCCATGGGCATGCTCGGCTCGCTGGACATGGACGACCTCGCCCCGGTGGCCGGCCACGTGGACCGCCGCATGTCACACTGAGCGTCCTCACCATGCCTGGAGCCACCAACTTGACCCCCTCGTCTGCGCGCGTGTACCTGGGCCTCGGATCGAACCTCGGCGACCGGGCAGCGCACGTCACTCGTGCTATAGAACTGCTTGATGCCAGCAGTGGGCTGTCCATCGCGCGGGCATCCTCCATCTACGAGACGGCGCCGTGGGGCGAGGAGCAGCAGCGGGCGTTTCTCAACGCGGTTGTGGCCGCTCAGAGCGATATTGCCCCCGGCGAGCTGCTCGCACTGACCCAATCCGTCGAGCAGACCATGGGCCGTCGGCGCACCCGGAAGTGGGGGCCGCGCGTCATAGATATTGACATACTGCTGTACGGTGAACACATCGTCGAGGAGGCGGAGTTGCGCGTGCCGCATCCGCTGCTCACCGAGCGGCAGTTCATGCTCGTGCCCCTGCTGGAGGTGGCGCCCGACCTTACGCTGCCGGGGGGCGGCCGAGTGGCGGACTTGGTGGACGCGGACGCCCCGGGCATCGTGCGGCAGGCTCTGCCGCCGTGGCCACGAGGAAGTGACGGTGAGCGCCGGTGAACCGTTTCTTGTACACGGCCAAAGACCAGGCGGGGCAGGAGGTCTCTGGCGCAGTCGCGGCCCAGAGCGAGCAGATCGCCGTCGCCCAGCTCCACCAGGCGGGCTACTTCGTCACCGACATCAGGCCGGAGCTCCGGCTGGCGCCCCGCGCTGGGCCGCCATCGACGCTGCAGCGGGCGTTCCACGGCGTGAGCTCCGGCGACCTCGCCATCATGTTCCGCGAGATGGCCACCATGATCGGCGCCGGGATGTCCATGGTACGCTGCCTCGATGTCCTGGAGCAGAACACCTCCAAGCCCCAGCTCCGTGCGGCCATCCGGAGCATGCAGGCGGGAGTGGAGCGCGGTGAGCCGCTCTCCGCGCACCTGCGTCACCACGACGCCATCTTCCCGGAGATATCCGTCGCCACCGTGGAGGCGGCCGAGCGCAGCGGACGCCTCGACGAGATGTTCAGGATGTTGGCCACCTACATGGAGTACGAGCACGAGATCCGGCAGACAGTTCGCCGGGAGACCTTCTACCCCAAGATCATCGCCGCATTCATCGTCATCGTGCTGCTCGTCCTGATTGGCCTGAGCGTCTGGCAGTCCGGCGGCTCCTGGTTTCTGGCGGTCGTGGCGATCCTCGGGCTGATCGGACTGGGCGTTTCCGGCACGTGGCTGGGGCTGCGCATGCTGAGTACGTCCACGTACGCGCGCCAGACGTGGGACGCCGTGAAGTCCTCGTTGCCCATCATCGGCAAGACCGTGCGGCGCCTGGCGATGTCGCGCTTTGCCCGCGCGTTGGCCACGATGTACGAGGCGGGGCTGTCGCTGCCCGAGGGCGTGCGGCTCTCCGCCCGCGCCTGTGGCAATCACTACATCGCCGTCTCACTGGACGCCTGCGTCGAACACATGCGGCGGGGCATGAAGCTCAGCGAGGCCCTCGCGGCCACCCGCGTCGTGCCCAACACCGTGCTCCAGATGGTCGTGACGGGGGAGGAATCCGGTCAACTGGGCACGACGCTATCCAAGGTCGCCGACTACTACGAGGATGAAGCCAAGACGGCGATCCACTCCATGTGCGTGTCCATTCTGCCCGTCTGCCTCGTCGTCTTCGGCGCGATCGTCCTCTTCATGGCCATCCAGTTCTACCTGAGCTACGCCACGGGGATGCTGAACATGTGACGGCGCCGTCGCCCGGATCGCGTGGCGGCGAGCGGTCCGCGGAGAGTATTACCTCATGCAAGTCCTCGTGCTCGACACTGTCTCCGCAATGACCCACTGGCGGCGCAGCCGGAGCGCCGATACATGCGTCGGCCTGGCGCCCACCATGGGTGCACTCCACGAGGGGCACTTGTCGCTGATACGCGGCGCCGTGGCCGACTGCGACGCGACCGTCGTCAGCCTCTTTGTGAACCCGACGCAGTTCGGCCCCGGCGAGGACCTGGAGCGGTACCCGCGCGACTTCGAGGGCGATCTCGAGGCAGCGGCGCGCGAAGGTGTTGACGCGGTGTTCGCGCCGCGGGCCGTAGAGATGTACCCGGAGCAGCATGCCACGCATGTGGAGGTCGAGCGACTCACGGAGGGGCTCTGCGGTCGCTTCCGGCCGGGGCATTTCCGCGGCGTGACCACCATTGTGCTCAAGCTGCTCAACATCGCCCGGCCCCATCGCGCCTACTTCGGCGAGAAGGACTACCAGCAGCTCACCGTCATCCGGCGCATGGTGGCGGACATGAACCTGGACTGCGAGATCGTCGGCATGCCCACAGTGCGGGAGGCGGACGGGCTGGCGATGAGCAGTCGCAACGCACACCTCTCGCCCGAGCAGCGGCAGGCGGCGCTCGTGCTCCCGCGCTCATTGACAAAAGCGAGGCAGTTGGTAGAATCGGGCGAGCGGTCTGCGGCGCGCGTGCTGCAGGCCGCCGAGAAGCTATTCGCCGACGAGGCGCGGGTGTCGCTGCAGTACGTGGAGGTCGTCGATCCCGACACGCTGGTGCCCGTCGAGCGCTGCGACGGTGACGTCGTCATCGCGGCGGCCTGCCTCGTCGGGGACACACGGCTGATAGACAACCAGATAGTGAGGCTGCGCCGGCGCAGGTAGGTGGCGGACGGGGCACAGCCCACCTGCGCGTCAGGCGTACGCAATGAGCGAGAACGACATCGTCCGAAGTATCGAGCGGCTCAAGCAAGAGCGCAACGCGATCCTTCTGGTGCACAACTACCAGCCTCCCGAGGTGCAGGACATTGCCGACTTCCTGGGCGATTCCCTCGGCCTCAGCCGAGAGGCGGCCTCAACGGACGCCGACCTCATCGTGTTCTGCGGCGTGCACTTCATGGCCGAGACGGCCAAGATCCTCAGCCCGGACAAGACCGTCGTGATGCCCGACGTCCACGCCGGCTGCCCCATGGCGAACATGGTTACGCCGGAACGGCTCGTGGAGATCAAGGCGCGGCACCCGGACGCCACCGTCGTCACCTACGTCAACTCCAGCGCGGCCGTGAAGGCGGAGAGCGACTACTGCTGCACGTCCGCCAACGCGCTGGCCGTGGTCGAGGCGATCCCCAACGACAAGATACTCTTCGTGCCGGACCGCCATCTGGGCGAGTACGTCGCCGAGCAGTCCGACAAGGAGTTCATCTTCTGGGAGGGCTTCTGCCCCGTACACATGAAGATCCTGACCGAGGATATCGGCCGGCTGCGGGAGGAATGGCCCGATGCGGAGGTCCTCGTCCACCCGGAGTGCACGGCGGACGTGAGGGCGCTGGCCGATCATGTGCTGAGCACGACGGGCATCTGCAAGAGAGCGGAGGCGAGCGACGCCGAGACATTCGTCATCGGCACCGAGGTCGGCATCCTCCATCGGCTGCGCCGGGAGAACCGCGGGAAGCGTTTCGTGCCGGCCTCCGAGCGCGCCGTGTGCCCGAACATGAAGCTCACGACGCTGGAGAGGGTGCTCCGGAGCCTGGAGGATCTCGCCGAGGAGATCCAGGTGGAGGAGGACATCCGAGGCCGCGCCCGCCGCGCTATCGACCGGATGGTGGCCATTGGGTGAGCGGGGCGATGACGGGTGCGAAGTAGGCATGCACGCACGAGTCCTTGAGCAGATCGTGGCCGCTGCGCTGGACGAGGACATTGGCCCCGGCGATGTCACCACCGAGGCGTGTGTGGGGCCGGAGCTCACGGCACGGGCGCGGATCCGGGCCAATGAGGCCGGTGCCGTCGCGGGCCTCGCCCCGGCCCAAGAGGCATTCCGGCAGCTCTGCCCGGCCGTGAGCTTCGCTGCCTACTTCACCGACGGAGACCGGGTTGATGCCGGCACGGTCATCGCAGAGGTCGGCGGGAAGGCCTGCGGGCTGCTCACGGCCGAGCGCACGGCACTGAACTTCCTCCAACGCCTCAGCGGCATCGCCACGCTCACCTCGAAGTTCGTCGCCGCCGTCGAGGGCACGCAGGCCGCCATAGTGGACACGCGGAAGACCACGCCCGGGCTACGGGTTCTGGAGAAGGCCGCCGTGCGCGCCGGTGGGGGCCGGAACCACCGGCTGGCGCTCTACGATGGCGTGATCATCAAGGACAACCACATCCGCGCCGCCGGCGGCATCGCCGCCGCCGTGGCAGCCGCGAGGCGGGGCGCCTCGCACCTGCTCTCCATTGAGGTGGAGGTGGCGACGCTTGAGCAGCTCGACGAGGCCCTGTCCGCCGGCGCCGATGTCGTCATGCTGGACAACATGGCCGTCCCGACGCTGCGCGAGGCGGTGCAGAGGGTCGCGGGCAGAGCCGTCGTGGAGGCGTCGGGCGGCGTGACGTTGGGCAGCGTCAGGGAGATAGCCGCCGCCGGGGTGGACCTGGTCTCCGTCGGCGCCCTCACCCACTCGGCGCCTGCCCTCGACATCAGCATGGACTTCGTGGACGATGGGGAGACAACGTGAGCGCGAAGTACGTCGCGAGGGGATGGAGCACACCATGAAGCGGCGGGGGTTACACTGGCTGCGTGTGTGCCGGGCCCGCACGGTGGGCATCCCGATGGTCTGCGCATCGCTGCTGTTGGCCTCGGCCTCGGTTCACGGCCAGGACCTGGACAACCTCGCCCGTGGCCGGAGTTTTACGACCAGCGGCACCACGTACGGCAACTGGACCGGCCTTGTGGACGGCGTCACGGACAGCGATCGCGCCCCGCACTGCTTCGCCACTGACGGGTCGGACCGCTTCCCCAAGTGGGTGGTCATCGATCTGGGCTTTGTGTGCCGCATCTCGAAAGTCGAAGTCTTCAACAGCTACAACGGCAACGTCAAGACGGTCGAGATATACTGGAGCAGGCATGGGCAGAAGTTCGACATTCTCCGCGAGTACATCTTCCCGAATGGCCGGCTGGAGAAGCTGAGCCACAGCTTCCCGCCGCGGGAGGCGCGCTACGTGAAGGTCGCCTTCCGGGACACGCACGGGGACGGCTACGGCGGGGACTACTACATGTTCCTCCGGGAGGTCGAGGTGTGGGGCGAGCCGGGCTCGGCAGGCACGCCCACGAGCGTGACCCCGGAGCATCGGCTCGACGCCGGCCCGCGATGGCTGAAGATCTTCCGCCACTACGCCCTGCGCGGCGATGCGGACCTGAAGCTCATGCTGCTGGGCGACAGCGTCGGCGTGCCACCGCCCAGCGCCGACGACGTACGGCCCTTCGGCCAACTCCTCGCCGAGCTGCTCACCGAGCAGGCTCTCGGGGGGGATGAAGCCGGCGAGGGCGCACAGGTGCGCCTCACTGACCTATGCGCCGACAGGCACGGACTCGCGACCTGTCTGGCACGGCTCGACCAGGAGGTCATCACGCAGGAGCCCGACATCGTCGTC
>JASFTE010000161.1:0-8775 GCA_050114035.1 Armatimonadota bacterium
TGGGTGCAAGCGCAATATCCTGCGGGAGTTGACCCGCGTGGGCTGCGATGTACTCGTGCTGCCGGCGGCGGCATCGGCGGACGATGTGCTCGCCTACGAGCCGGACGGCGTCGTGCTGTCCAACGGCCCGGGCGATCCGGACGGCGTCCCCTACGCCATCGAGACGGTTCGGAACCTGATAGGCAAGCTGCCGATATTCGGCATCTGCCTCGGCCACCAGATTCTGGGGCTGGCTTTCGGTGGACGGCGGCAGAAGCTCAAGTTCGGCCACCACGGGGCGAATCATCCGGTGATGAACCTGGACCGGGGGGCCATCGAGATTACTTCCCAGAACCACATCTACACCGTGGACATGGACTCACTCGACGGCAAGGGGCTGCGGCAGACGCATGTGAACCTCAACGACCAGACCAACGAGGGCGTGCGTCACGAGGAGCTGCCCATTTTTTCGGTGCAGTTCCACCCGGAGGCATCGCCGGGCCCACACGACGCGCAGAGCCTGTTCGACGAGTTCGTCGTCATGATGCGTCTGTGGGCCGATGGAGGCAGTGGTTGAGGGGCGTCACGGCCTGGCCAGGAAGCCGTGCCACGCGGAAGGGGAGCACAGGTTGGCAAGCAACCTGTGCCACACCTGGAGGTAGGGCATGCCGAAGCGTACGGACATCGAGAAGATCCTGATCATCGGCTCCGGCCCCATCATCATCGGGCAGGCTTGCGAGTTCGACTACTCGGGGACGCAGGCGTGCAAGGCGCTCAAGGAAGAGGGCTACACGGTGTGCCTCGTCAACTCGAATCCGGCCACCATCATGACGGACCCGGAGACGGCCGACATAACGTACGTGGAGCCGCTGACGCCGGACAGCGTGGAGAAGCTCATCGCCCGCGAGCGGCCGGACGCCCTCCTCCCCACTCTCGGCGGCCAGACGGGGTTGAATCTGGCCTTGGAGCTGGCCGAACGCGGCGTTCTGCCCAGGCACGATGTGGAGCTCGTCGGCGCCAGCCGCAAGGCCATAAAGAAGGCCGAGGATCGGGAGCTGTTCAAGGACGCCATGCTCGCGGCCGGGCTTGAGGTGCCACGCAGCGGCTTTGCCTCGAGCGTCCGGGCCTCTCGCCGCATCGCGGAGGGCTTCTCCTTCCCGCTGATCGTTCGCCCGTCCGCCACGCTCGGCGGCTCGGGCGGGGGCATAGCCTACGACATGACGGAGTTGGCAGAGGCCGCCGCCAAGGGCATCGACACGAGCCCCATGAACGAGGTGCTCATCGAGGAGTCCGTGATCGGCTGGAAAGAGTACGAGCTGGAGGTGATGCGGGACCGCCGGGATAACGTCGTTATCGTTTGCTCCATCGAGAACTTCGACCCCATGGGCATCCACACGGGCGACAGCATCACCGTCGCCCCGGCCCAGACGCTCACCGACCGGGAGTACCAGTCCATGCGCGACGCGGCCATCCGCATCATGCGCGAGATCGGGGTGGATACGGGCGGGTCGAATATCCAGTTCGCCGTCAATCCCAACGACGGCCGGATCGTGGTCATCGAGATGAACCCGAGGGTCTCGCGCTCCTCGGCCCTGGCCTCCAAGGCCACCGGGTTCCCCATCGCCAAGATCGCCGCGAAGCTCGCCGTCGGGTATACGCTGGACGAGATCCCCAACGACATCACGCGCGAGACCCCTGCCTGCTTCGAGCCGACGATAGACTACTGCGTGGTGAAGATCCCGCGCTGGGCCTTCGAGAAGTTCCCCGGGGCCGACGAGACACTGCACACACAGATGAAGTCGGTGGGCGAGGCCATGGCCATCGGGCGCACCTTCAAGGAGGCGCTCCAGAAGGGCATCCGGTCGCTGGAGATCGGGCGCTTCGGCCTCGGAGCCGACGGCAAGGGCGCGCACTACGACAGGATGCCGCGGGAGGAGCTGGAGAAGCAGCTCGAGGTCCCCCATCCGGATCGGCTCTTCCAGCTGCGCAGCGCGATGCGCGCTGGCATGAGCCTCAGCGAGCTTCACGAGGTCACGGGCATCGATCCGTGGTTCCTGCACAACGTGGCGGAGATCGTCGATCTGCAGGATGAGCTGGCGGAGGTACGGGAGCTGCCGCGCACGGACGGGCACCCGGCCATCCCGAAGGAGCTGCTGCGGCGCGCCAAGCGCTTCGGCTTCTCCGACGTGCAGATCGCCACGCTCGTGGAAGCCGACGAGGACGGCATCCGCGACCTGCGCAAGTCCATGGGCATCGAGCCCGTCGTGAAGCTCGTGGACACGTGCGCGGGAGAGTTCGAGGCCTACACGCCATACTACTACAGCACGTACGAGGAGGAGAGCGACCTGCGGCCGTCGGACCGCAAGAAGATCATGATCCTCGGCAGCGGCCCGAATCGCATCGGCCAGGGGATCGAGTTCGACTACTGCTGTGTGCACGCCGCCTTCGCGTTGCGCGATGCGGGCTTCGAGGCCATCATGGTCAACAGCAACCCCGAGACGGTCAGCACGGACTACGACACGTCCGACAAGCTGTACTTCGAGCCGCTGACGAAGGAGGACGTGCTCAACATCCTGGAACAGGAAGAGCCCGATGGCGTCATCGTGCAGTTCGGCGGGCAGACGCCCCTGAACCTCACCCGGGCGCTGGAGCGCGCCCGGGCCCCGATCATCGGGACGTCCCCCGCATCCATCGATCGCGCGGAGGATCGGCAGCAGTTCAAGGAGATGCTGCAGAAGCTTGGCCTGGTACAGACCGACAACGCCACTGCCACATCGCTGGAGGAGGCCTCGGAGGTCGCCGACCGCATCGGGTATCCCGTGGTGGTGCGCCCCTCGTATGTGCTGGGCGGGCGGGCGATGGAGATCGTCTACGAGCCCGCATCGCTGCAGGAGTACATGACCGGCGCGGTGGATGCCTCGCCCGAGCACCCGGTGCTGATCGATAAGTTCCTGGAGGACGCCGTTGAGATCGATGTGGACGCCATCGCCGACGGCGAGCGTGTGGTGATAGGCGGGATCATGGAGCACATCGAGGAGGCCGGCATCCACTCCGGGGACTCGGCGTGTGTGCTCCCGGCCTTCAGCCTGGCCGAGGACGAGATGGAGCTCATCAAGGACAACACGGAGCAGCTCGCACGGGAGCTCAACGTCGTGGGGCTGCTGAACATCCAGTACGGCATCAAGAACGACGCCCTGTACGTGCTGGAGGTCAACCCGCGGGCGTCGCGGACAGCGCCGTTCGTGAGCAAGGCCATCGGCGTGCCGCTGGCGAAGATAGCGGCGCGGGTGATGGCCGGAGCGAAGCTCGAGGATCTGGGCTTCACGGAGGAGATCGAGACCGAGCACGTCGCCGTCAAGTACCCTGTGTTCCCCTTCGCGAAGCTCCCCGGCACGGACACGCTCCTGGGCCCCGAGATGCGGTCCACGGGCGAGGTCATGGGGATCGACTCAGACTTCGGCGCGGCCTTCGCCAAGGCCTACATTGCCGCTGGGCACAACCTGCCGCTGCGCGGCACGGTTTTCATCAGCGTGAAGAACAAGGACAAGCGCAACATCGTCTTCGTGGCCAAGCAGCTGGACGACATGGGCTTCCGCATCGTGGCCACGGAGGGCACGGCCCGCGTCCTGCGCAGGCATCGCATTGAGCCCACGGTCATCTTCCGCGTGTCGGACGAGGGGCCGCCCAACGCCATTGATCTGCTGGACCAGGGGGAGATCCAGCTCATCATCAACACGCCGACGGGGAAGATCCCTGTCGTGGACCAGGCCCATATCCGCCGCCATGCGCTGCTGCACAACATTCCGTGCATCACGACGCTGTCGGGAGCCATGGCTGCCGTGAATGGCATCGAAGCCCTGCAGCGCGGTGAGATGACCGTGCAGCCGCTGCAGCAGTACCACGCGGCAATCATGCAAGCGCACCGCGTCTGAGGACGAGTGGCGCGGGTCGCCCCTCAACGCGTGGCGCGCCAACGCCCGCCGCCGGGGACACAGACATGACAACCGCCGCCAACTTCGCCGACCGCCTCCTTGAGGCCGCCGAGACCAAGCAGACATCCGTCGTCGTCGGGCTCGACCCGCGCCTCGGGCAGATACCGTCGCACCTGCAGGACGCCGCCCGCCAGAGCGTCGGAGCGGATGCCAGAGGCGTCGCCCACTGCTTCCTGGAGTTCAACCGGCGCATCATTGACGCCGTGGCCGACTCCGCCGTGGCCGTGAAGCCGCAGATCGCCTTCTATGAGCCCTACGGCGCGCCGGGTGTGGAGTGCTTCATTGAGACGATCCGGCACGCCCGCCAGGCCGGGCTGCTCGTCATCGCGGACGCGAAGCGCAACGACATCGGCTCCACGGCAGAGGCGTATGCCGACGCCTTCCTGGGCAGCACGTCTCTGTGGGATGGCGCCGAGCACTCGGCCTTCGACGCCGACGCAATCACCGTGAACGGCTACCTGGGCTCCGATGGTGTGCGGCCCTTCGTCGAGGCCGCCAAGGCCAACGGCAAGGGCCTGTTCGTGCTCGTGAAGACATCCAACGAGTCCTCCGGCGAGTTGCAGGATCTGCATGTGCAGGGAGGGGAGGGCGGCGAGCCGGAGACCGTCTTCGGGCGCCTCGGCCGCATGGTGAAGCAGTGGGGCGCGGAGGTGGTCGGCGAGGCTGGGTACTCCAGCGTCGGGGCCGTCGTGGGCGCGACATTCCCCGAGCAGGGGAGGGCGCTGCGGCAGATGCTCCCTGGCGTGCCCTTCCTTGTGCCCGGCTACGGCGCGCAGGGGGCCACGGCCGCCGATGTGGCGTGCTCCTTCGACGCCGACGGCCTCGGGGCCGTCGTCAATTCCTCGCGCGGCATCATCTTCGCGTACCAGCAGGATGAGTATTGTGACCGCTACGGCGAGGCACGTTTTGCCGACGCGGCCGCGGCTGCGGCCGCAGGGATGCGCGACGAGATCAACGAGGCGCTTGCCTCTCGATGATTGAGTGGGCGGAGGTGCTCTGAGCAGTTGGCCAAGCGGGACCTGATCAGCCCCGACGACCTGTCGCCGCACGAGCTGTCGGCTCTGCTGGACCTCGCCGCCGAGATGGAACGGGGCGGCGCGGGCGATCTCTGCGCCGGCAAGATCCTCGCCACGCTCTTCTACGAGCCGAGCACGCGCACGCGGCTGTCCTTCGAGTCGGCCATGCTCCGTCTCGGGGGGCGCACGCTCGGGTTTGCGGACCCGGGGACGAGCTCGGCGAAGAAGGGCGAGACGATCGCCGACACGGCGCGCATGATCCAGGCGTACGCCGACATCATCGTCATGCGGCACTACCTGGAGGGCGCGGCCAGGGCGGCGGCCGACTATGCCCTGGCGCCGGTCATCAACGCCGGCGATGGCGGGCACATGCATCCGACGCAGACGCTCACGGACCTGTACACGCTCAAGAAGGCCAAGGGGGCGTTCGAGGGGCTCGTGGTCGGCCTGTGCGGGGACCTGAAGTACGGCCGCACGGTGCACTCCCTCGCTCCGGTGCTGGCGCGCCTTGGGGCCAAGGTCTACTGCATCGCGCCGGCCGAACTGGCGATGCCCGAGGAGTGCCTCCGGGAGGCCCGAGCCGCCGATGCCGTGCTGGGGGAGACGGCCGATTTGGACGCCGTCATCGGCGAGCTCGACGCGCTGTATGCCACGCGAGTACAGAAGGAGCGCTTTGCGTCATCAGAGGAGTATGAGCGGGTGAAGGGAACCTACGTGGTGACGGCGGCGCTTCTATGCGGGGCGAAGCCGGATATGGTCGTGCTGCACCCGCTGCCGCGCGTGGACGAGATCGCCTACGAGGTGGACGAGGACCCACGCGCCGCGTACTTCGAGCAGGCGGCGAACGGAGTACCCGTTCGAATGGCACTCATTGCGGCCCTTCTGGGCCTCTCAGGTGAAGTGTTGGCGGCCGAGCCGCGCACGCCCGGGCGTGCCAGACCGCGGGCGGCTCCCGAGACCTGCGCGAACGCAAGTTGCGTCACAAACCACGAGCACTACCTGACGCCGCAATTCGCTCCGGTCCCCGACGAGCCGCGCCTCGTGCACTGCATCTACTGCGACCACGAAGTGCAAGCATAGGCTGTTGCATGCACGAACAACCCAAGGAGGGTCACAAGTGGCAGACATTGAGTTGGCAAAATGTGAGAAGGTAGCGGTCGCCTATTCCGGCGGCCTCGATTCGGCACTGTGCATCAAGTTGCTCTTCGAGGAGTACGGCGCCAAGGAGGTGCTGCCGGTCACCATCAACGTCGGACTGATGGAGGAGGAGATCGAAGATGCCCGCTCCAAGGCCAAGATCCTCGGCGTGCCCTGGACGTTCCTTGAGGCCACGGACGAGTTCGCCGACGAGTGGGTCGCCAAGGCCATTCAGGCCAACTCCTCCTATGGCGGGTATCCGGTAGCCACGTCCATGACGCGGCAGCTCATCGCGAAGAAAGTGGCCGAGTTCGCCCTCGAGAACGGCTGCGACGCCATCTGTGAGGGTTCCACGGGCAAGGGCAACGACCAGTACCGGATGCACAATGTGTTCAAGCTCTTCGCCCCGGACCTCACCGTCATCGTGCCGGTGCGGGACTTCAACTTCACGCGACAGCAGGAGAAGGAGCTGTCGGAGAAGTACGGCATCCCGTACAACCCGGGCATCGGCGACGACCGCACCATGTGGTGCCGCTCCATCGGCAGCGGCGAGGTGGACAACATGCACATGGTGATCCCGCCGGAGACCTACATCTGGTACGCGCAGCCAGAGGACGCCCCGGACGAGAGGCGCCGCATCGAGATCGAGTTCAAGGAGGGCCTCCCGGTGCGCTGCGACGAGCAGGAGGGGATCGCGAACATCATCCACTACCTCAACAAGGTCGCCGGGGAGAACGCCATCGGCAAGCTCGACCTGATGGAGGACGGGATGATCGGCCTGAAGTGTCGCGAGGCCTACGAGGCCCCGGCCGCCGAGGTGATCCTCAAGCTGCATCGGGACGCTGAGGCCATGTGCCTCACCAAGGAGGAGCGCCAGTTCAAGACCATGGTGGATCAGCAGTGGGCCTACCTGGCCTACCATGGCGCGTGGTTCCACCCGCTGAAGAACGACCTGGACGGCTTCATCGAGCGCTCGCAGAAGTACGTCGAGGCCGCGTACAAGGTGGACCTGTACAAGGGGAACGTCGACATCGTCGATCGCGACTCGGCCACGTGCCTGTTCGATCCCGAGATTCGCTCCCTGGCCACCACGGGCTGGGATCAGCGCGATTCGGGGCCGGCCGTCAAGATCCACGCGATGCAGTACGCCATCCTGGGCAAGCGAGGTCTGTAATGCCCGCGCGCGAGACCATGGGTGCGCGGGGCGGCGCCGAGACTTCCGGCGCCGCTCTGGCCTTTGCTGTTTCTCTGGATGCCGACGCCGTCATGGCGGCCGAGGACATCTGGGGCAGCGAGGCGCACGCCATCATGCTGGCGCGGCAGGGCATCATTGGCGGGAGCGAGCTGCGGGAGATGCTCCGCTGCCTCGAGCAGGCCCGGGCGGCCATCGAGGCCGGCGAGCTCGAGCTGCGGCCGGAGCTCGAAGACATCCATATGAACGTCGAGGCGTATGTGCGCGATGGCGCCGGGCCGGACGTGGCCGGGCGCCTGCACACGGCCCGGTCGCGCAACGATCAGGTGGTCACCGACTGCCGCCTGCATCTGCGCTGTCGCATCCTGGATGTCCAGGAGGGCCTCGCCGATCTGCAGGAGGCGCTGTTGGATCTCGCGGAGGCCCAGGCCGAGACCGTGATGCCGGGCTACACGCACACCCAACATGCCCAGCCCATCACGGTGGGCTTCTGGGCCAGCGGGCACGGGAGTGCCCTCGCCCGCGACCAGAAGCGCCTCGCTGCAGCGTACGAGACGACCAACACATGCCCGCTGGGGTCCTGCGCGCTGGCGGGCACGTCGTTTCCCATTGACCGGCAGCTCACCGCCGAGCTCCTGGGCTTCGATGCCGTGCTGGAGCACGCTCTGGACGCCGTGGGCACGCGGGACTTCGCCGCGGAGGCGCTGTCGGCGCTTGCCATCCTTATGAGCAACGTCTCGAAGCTGGCCGAGGAGCTGGTTCTGTGGACCACGTACGAATTCGGCGGGCTGGAGCTGGCCGACGAGCATGCCTTCGGCAGCTCCATCATGCCGCAGAAGAAGAACCCGTGCATCGCTGAGCTGACTCGGGCCAAGACGGCCGGCGTGTTCGGGGCGCTGATGAACGAGCTGGCGCTTATCAAGGGCACGCCCAGCGGCTACAACCGCGATCTCCAGGAGGACAAGCCGCCACTGTGGCGGGGGGCCGACGACGCGTCACGCACCGTCGAGGTGCTGGCGCTCGTGATCCGGAGCCTGAAGGTGAACGTGGATCGCCTGCGGGAGCTCAGCGGCGCCAACTTCGCCGCCGCCACCGAGCTTGCGAACTACCTCGTGCGGGAGCTGGGGCTGCCCTTTCGCGAGAGCCACGGCATTGTGGGCGGCGCCGTGCAGCAGCTCGCGGACGAGGGGAAGACGTTCGACGATCTCCCCCGCGTACAGCAGCTGCTCGCCGCGGCCGGGCACCCAGTCTCTGAGGACCAGCTCGGCGACGTCCTCGACCCGGAGCGCTGCGTGCACCGCATGACGAGCCCAGGCGGGACCGCGCCGGCCCGGGTCCGTGACATGATCGGTCGGCTGCGATCTGACATGACCGGGACGCGCGACGTCGTAGGCGCCCGCCGGCAGCGCTGCGCCGGGGCTCGGCAGCGCACGGCCGAGATCGTGGATGCCGTGCTGAG
>JASFTE010000162.1:0-8711 GCA_050114035.1 Armatimonadota bacterium
ATGGCCATCTCCGGCCAGTCCGTCACGTGCGGCCCTCCGGCGATCACCGGAGCCGTCGGCAGCACCCGCTTGCACAACTCCGCCACACGCACCACGGACCCAAACCGCATCGTCACCGCCATGACTCCGACCAGGGCCGGCTTGTAGTCCGCCAGGAGGCGGGCCAGCGAGTCCCAGACCCAGTGGGAGGGGTCGTTCAGAGCCTCCAGGTGCATCGCGAGCATCTCGTACTCGTTGGCGAAGTCCACCGACTGGGATCGGGAGAGGCGGTCGGTCTCGAGGATGGCCACATCGTGCCCGGCGGCGCGGAGGGACGCCCCGACGGAGGCCAGGCCCGGGGAGAAGAGGCGCGGGGCGATGCCGGTGAAGACATGCTGTGGCGGGTCTATGAGCAGCACTCTCACGGGAGGGCTCCCCCCTCAGGGCGGCCGTCGTGTGGCTCGGGGTGCAGTGGGATGGGCCTGGCGTCGAGGGTGCGCCTGTAGACCGTCACCATCTTGCGTGCGATCACGTCCCACGTGTAGGAGGACTGCACGAGCGCGCGTCCGCGCGCCCCCATGGCCTCGCGTTCCGCCCCGCGCAGGGCGAACAGGTGTCGCAGCCCATCGGCCAGGTCTGACGCCCGGGGCTGGGCAATGAGGCCGGCATCCACCTGAGGCACCTCAGGGAAGTTGCAGCCGGGAGTGATGAGCAGGGGCAGGCGGCAGGCCATTGCCTCGATGAGTACCCGTGGCAGGCCCTCGGCGTAGGAGGGAAGGACGAAGACATCGGCCGCTGCGAAGGCCAGGAGGCGCTCCCGACCTTTGAGCATTCCCGTCAGCACGACGTCCCGGCGGATGCCATGGATGTCGATGAGCTCAACGAGTGCCTGACGGTATCCGTCATCCGGCCCCGCGAGGACCAGCACGGCGTCGTCGTAGTGCCGACGCAGCTCGGCGAAGGCGGCGACGAGCTGGTCCAGCCCCTTCTTCTGATGGAGCCGGGACAGGAACAGGATCACCGGCCGCCCCCGGAGCACCGGCCACTGCTCCTCGGCCTCGGCTCGCGGCGGCAGTCGGGCGAACTCACTCATGTCGATCCCGGGCGGAATGCACGCCACTTTGCCCTCCAGCCCGAGGCGCTCCAGCCGATGGGCCTCGGCCGAGCACACCGCGTGCACAGCGTCCGCCCGCTCCAGCACGCGCCGCCCGCAGAGCCGCATGTGCAGCCGCTTCTTCCAGCCCCTGAACGCATAGTGCCACGGCTCGAGAATCCCGTGCGGCGACACCACGTACGGCACCGCAGCGCCGAGGCAGGCGCGCGACCCGACCGCCGCCGTATCTGCCCAGAGGGTGCTGCTGAAGTGGACGAGGTCGAACTCAGGCGCGCGCCTCACACACGCTCGAGACAGCCCTCGGGAGTAGAAGAAGCGCCCAAGAGGCCAGCCGCGCCACGTCACCGGGTAGTACGTCACGGCGACACCGTTTCTGCGCTGGGGCCGATAGAGCGGCACATCCAACCGACCCTGGGGGGCAGCGTCTGTGGTAAGCACCGTGACGTCCAGAGCCAGCGCCGCGAGCGCCTTGCACGTCTGCGCCACCGTGCGCACGTCGCCGCCGAAGTCGTAGGCGGGCTCGTAGTAGGAGATCACGTGGCCGACCTTCAACCTATCGTCTCCCGCGTGTGCGGCGTGGTGATGGCACGAGGGCACTGCTTCCCCGTGTGTGCGCGCCCTGTGGGGCCCGCGTCCCGGGGGGACCATTCGCTTCCGGGCCCAGCCGACGACAGCGATCGCGCAGGGCGGCACCGGCGAACGCTGCCAACAGGGGGCTCGTCACGGACATTTGCAGCGGGTTGGTTACGGACTGCACCGCCAGCAGCAGGATCGTGAATTGCACGGCGCCCGCAAGATAGATCGGGCGCGACGTCGCGTCCCCGCGGCGCGATAGGTGCCAAAGGCGGTAAGTCACCCACACCAAGAAGGCGACGAGCCCGAGCGCCCACGGTACCCCCATCTTCGCCGCCCAGCTCGTGTACGTATTGTGGCCGTGCACGCGCCCGGCGGCGTAGTAGATCCGAGGATCCCACCGACGATACATCCCTGCGCCCAGCAGGGGTGCCCGCTCGATTGTCTCGATCTCGATCGACATCTCCACCATGCGCGGCTCCATAGCTGGAGCATGGACACGACTCAGCACCGGCCTGCCTGCTTGGAGCCAGCCGATGCCACCAATGACCGGAGGCGCGACCGCGACCAGCACAGCTACGCAGGCTACCCACCAACGTGCTATCCTCAGCAGCGCCCCGAAAGCAGAATAGCCGAGCACCACCAGCAAACTGGCCACAGTGAAGATCCGAGACCCGCCGCACATTGCCGCGGCCAGATTCAGCGGCAGCGCCAACCACAGGAGCACTGGTGCCCGCCTGTAGGAAAGCAGCGCCATGGCGGCCGCGAGACTGCCGACCGGAGCCAGGTCGTCGTACAGTGCACGGACGGCGAACTCGGGTGCCCCGCTCAGCCGCGCCCCGGCAAATGCCGGATGAAGCCATCGCAAGTGCCCGTAGAACTGCGCCAGCTTCAGCGTGCCGACTGCGCAGCCCCCAAGCACGATTGCCCAGAGCAGCCGCCGGTTGGGCAGCCGCACCCGTGGATGGGAGCAGAAAAGGGCGACAGCGAAGAACGTCGTGATGATCGACCCCATCACGAAGCGATCTCGTAGACTCTCGCCGGGCGAGAGGATTGTGCGCCCAATGAGCACGACCGTGAGCAGGAGGAGCAGCTTCCGCTTCCTCACGTAGAGGCCCGGACTTCGCAGCACGCACAGGCCAGCCAGGGGCCACAGGGCCACCGCCAACGCGGTGGACACGTGCATGTCGAGCCACCCGATCTTCGGCAGGACCGGCTGTAGGCTCGCGAGGAGCGCATAGGCCAAGATCACCGATTCGGCTGCCCGCTCCGTGGCCGTGGGGCGAACGGCCGTCCGGGGGGCCGCTAGACCGGCTGGGGCCGCTTTCGCTACACTTGCAGCCATTCGAGTAGGGTCGCTTTCTCTTTCTCCCAACAACGCTCGAAGCACAGATCATCTCTGAAAGCCCGCGCCGCAGAGCCCGCGTACCCGGCCCGCACCTCGGGATCGCGCATTGCCTCAATCGCTGCGGCGATTTGTGCCATATCATCTGGTATGACTGTGAGACCCAGGCCATGCCGACGGAAGAGCTCAGAGACCCCCAGCCACGCGGGCCCGATCATCGGCAGCCCGCACGCCGCGTATTCGTACAGTTTGTTCGGCGCGCAGAAGTAGTAGTTCAGGGACACGTCTCGGTACAGCAGCATCCCCACGTCGGCGTGCTGCACGAGCTCCAGCAGCCGGTGGCGCGGCTGGAACGGCAGCACGCCCACGCGCTCTCGCAGGTCCGGCGCTGCTATGCGCTCGCCGATGTCACCGAGGGGGTAGCCCCCGTTGGCGCCGGCAGCCCCAATGATCGCGAGCCCCACGTCCGACGGACTCGCCGCTACGGCCTCGACGATCTCGTGTAGACAGCGCGCGTCTTCCAGGAGCCCGTGATAGAGCAGCAATGTGTTGATGTGCTCGCCATGCTCCGGAAACGAGTTCCGCAGCTGCCGCCCGTCCCCGTCATTCGAGGGGATCTCGCTCAGGCGGACGGTATTGGGGATCACGATCCCGGGGATTCGCCTGCCCATGTTCGCGTACCAGATGGCCAGCCGGTGCGGCTCGTTCATGATCACCCCTGTCAGGTGCTCGACTGCATGCCGCTCCTGCCGCCGGTAGACCCAGGGAATGCCTGTGCACGAGAGCTCAGATGCCAGGTAGACAAGTGCTCGTTCCGGCATGAGGGCCTTCAGGCGTATCGCCAGCCCCGCTGCCTCCACATTCTCGAAGAGGACGGCCCGGGGGTTGGCTCGCCGTGCGATCTCGTGCACCACGCGGTCGAAATGCCGCCGCGCTGCTATCCAGCGAGGCGCCTTCCGCAGGTTGCCACGCAGCGGACCGGGGCTGGCCAGCCTTATCAGTGCGACGTTGCCGTCGCGCTCCTGGGTGTCGTCGCACTCCAGTGTCCCGGCCACAGCGATGACCAGCACCCCCTCCTGTCCCAGTTGCCGCGCCAGCCGCATCAGCAGCCCGCACGTCTGCACCGGTCCCCGGGTGAGGACGAGTACGCATCCCTGCGCCGGTGCAGCGATGTCTCGGATGTCGTGTTGGTCGATTCGAGAAGCCATCGTCACTGTGCCGTGCAGACGGTTACCGAACGACGAGGAGTTGCCCCGCCCAAGCACATCAGCTCGCCCACCTCTTGTCCATGCCGTTCGGCGCCTTGCCGAAGCGGCGGAGAACGAAGTGGACTGATGCCCAGGCGACAGCCGAGGCCGGCCACAGACCCAGCCCGGCGCCTCGGCGCCAGGCGTCGAATGCGGCTTTGGCTCCGTACGCGGGAGTCAGCGCGAGATCCCGGATCGCCCGCACGTAACTGGCCCGGTTCCACAGGAACAGCAGGCGATTGCGATATTCGTAGTACATTTTGAGGAGCGGATATCGGTTCCAGTGTCGAGCGATCTTGTGCCAGCAGTCCGCACGGGGAACGCATGCCACCTGGTACCCGGCCTCCTGTGCTCTGAAGCACAAGTCCGTCTCCTCGTAGTATGCGAAGAACCGCTCGTCGAGTCCGCCGATGCTCTCCGCGAGACGACTTCGAATCAGTATCGCGCATCCGCCAACGTAGTCCACCATCACCGGACCACCGGGGTCGCCCACGCGCCTCCGATCTCTGTGGCGCGCGACCTCGCCCCGGGCCGTTGCCCGACTGATAAGGCACCCGCGGTGATGCACCCTGTCCGGCTCGTCGTAGTACAGGACGGTTGGCCCGGCGATGCCAATCGTGTCGTCCTCCACGCAGGCCTGCACGAGATGCGTCAGCATGTCGGGGGATACGGTGATATCGTTGTTCGCCAGAAGAACAAATTCCGCTCGGCCGCGGATCGCCACTTCCATGCCAACGTTGTTCCCAGCGGCGTAGCCCAGGTTCTCACTGTTCTGCAGCACCATGATGCCAGGGAACCGGGACTGCACGGCCGCCACCGTACCATCCGTGGAAGCATTGTCGATGAGCAGCAGCCGATAGTTGGCGTACTCCAGCTTCTCCATGGACGACAAGCACTCGAGGGTGTCATCCCGGCCGTTGTGCGTGAGGACCACGATGTACACCAGGGGCGTGGTGCACCTCTGTGGCCCATGCTCAGTCTCGCCAAGCGCATCCCACTCGGGCATCAGTTCGATCATCTCCTCGCTCCGCTTCAGCGTGGTGGAGATGCTCCATCTATCGTCCCTTCACGACCCACACGTCCCCGAACGAGTCCGGCGGCACCCGGACCTCGTCCGGGTTGTCGCGCCTGTACACTTCGCTCGCCGTGCTGATCAATTGCGTATCGTCTTCCAGGGCCATCCACCCGTGATAGACGCCGGGTGGCACGGCGATCACTGCAGGCCGGCGCGCGCCGGTCGTTATGGTCATCATCTCTCCGTACGTGGGACTATCCTCACGATCGTCCCTGAGCACGAACTTCGCCGATCCGCGGGAGATGAAGAACCAGTCCCAGAGCTCCTCGTGCTTGTGGTAGGCTCGTATCGTCCCCTGCGTCATGTCGCCTACGATGTACACCTGCCCGAACTTCGTGAAATGGTCGTCCGACGCCCGGACGATCTCGATGAGATAGCCCCGGTCGTCCATGTGCACGACGAGGTCCACCACGCTGACGTCCTCAATCACGGGTTGCGCCCTCCTTTTGCCGCCGGGCACATCGGCCCACGAGTGTCGCACGCAAGCGACTAGGGCACCGGGCCGATGTGCTCCAGGGTCTCGCTCATTTCGAGAAGCAGCGTCAGCCACTTGATGTTGTAGTAGCGAGGGCTGTCGAAATCGTTGCCCAGACCGTTGTCGAACGATCGCCATATTTCCTGAACGGCATGAGCAAGACCCGTCGGGCACGGCAGGCCGATGCCCCCGGCACGCCTGGCATCGATGGCGTAGCTGCGATTGTCGGGCCCATCGCGATAGTCCGCCTCTATCGCAAGGTCCAGGTGGTCGCGAAGCACGTACCGCAGCCAGTTGGCCATTTCGCTGATGCGGTAGTTCTTATGGTTGATGTTGAAAACGCGCCTGCCCAGTTGCGCCGGGTCCAGGTCCAGGGCATTGGCATACACCACCGCCGCGTCGCGTACGTGCACATTGGGGCGCCAGTTCTCTCCGCCCCCGAAGACGCGAATCCGGCCGTATTGCCGCGCGTTCTTGCAGAAAGTGTTCACCACCAGGTCGTAGCGCATACGCGGAGACCAGCCGAACACCGTCCCCTTGCGGAGGATGAGCGGCTGGAACCCGTCGCCAGCCATCTCCGTCAACGCACGCTCCGCCCGCGCCTTGGTCGCTGCATAGATCGTCTGCGGGTTCGTCGGTGTCTCCTCCGAGCAGAGGGTCCACTCGTTCTGGAAGCCGTAGACCGCGGCGCTGCTGGCGAATACGAACGTGCGAATGTCGTGAGCCCTCGCCGCCTCTGCCACCCGGACCGTGCCCTCGAAGTTGACCGCCTCCGTCGCCTCTGGGTCCAACTCGCTCGTGGGGTCGTTCGACAGTGCCGCCAGGTGAATGACGGCCGAGACATCCTCGAGCACGCCCTCATCGAGCTCCCGCACGTCCCCCCGAACCAGCTCGATCTGGCTCCTGACCTCTTCCAGCCCCTCAAGGCCGAAGAGGCCCTTGTCAAACACCCGCACCCGCTTGCCGCGGCGCAGCAGTTCTCGCACCACGTGACATCCGATGTAGCCGGCACCTCCGGTTGTCAGCACAAGCACGACCACCATCCCCTTTTCACTTGCTGTTGATCCCCACCACGGCACCCTCTCTCAGCCCGTGCGTGGACGCGCCCGTGCGGCTCTGCTGTTGAGCCAGGTACCGCCGCAGCGCGTCCTTGAGGTCAGGTGAGGGGGTGATGCCAAGCGTCTCCAGACGTGTGCTCCGTAGAGCCGAGAATGCCGGCCGCATACGAGCCTCGTCCGGCGGCGTCCGCCGGCCCAGGACAGTCACGCCCATGCCAGCCGCCGCGAAGATGAGCTCGGCGAACTCCCGCCAGGTCACGCAGTCACTGTTGCACACATGGAGTATCCCTCGAGCACCCGCTTGCAGTATCTCCACGATGAGGCGCGCGGCATCCGGGGCGTACGTGGGGCTGACGACTTGGTCGTCTGTGACCTCGAGCGTCTCGCGCTCCCGCCCGAGTCGCAGCATGGTCTTGACGAAGTTCCCACCATCTTTGGCCCGACACCCGGCAGCCCCGAAGAGACCACACACCCGCACCACGATCCCGCGCGGTGCGATACTGAGCACCGCGAGCTCGCCTGCCAGTTTCCCCTTGGCGTAGACGCTGAGTGGATTCGGGGTATCCGCCTCCACGTATACTGCATCCTTGGCGCCGTCGAACACGTAGTCAGTGCTCACGAAGACGACCGGCACCTCGCGCTCCCGCGCCACCGCCGCCACGTGCGCCGCCCCCTGGCCATTGACGGCCCACGATGCAGCCGGATCCTGCTCGCACTGAGGCACGTTGTGGTAGGCCGCACAGTTGATGACCGCTTCCAGACCGTCAATGCTCGAAAGCGCATCGCGCACCGAGGCGTCATCCGCTACCTCGATGTGCTCGTGGGTGAGCGCGGCACACCGGCCCTCTGGGATGTGGCGGCACAACTCAACGCCGAGCTGGCCGTTAGCTCCGATCACTGCGATCATTGGCGCGCCTCCTCCGCACGTGCGGCCTGTTCTGGTCCCCATTCGCATCCACTATTTGATGCGCCACATCCCCGTCGTACTCAGAGATCGTCGCCCACGCGCGTATCAGATCTCCTCTCCGGACCAGATCCGCCGGTGACAAGATGCAGTTCAACAGCGCCTTGAGCAGGCCATATCTGTTCAGGCGCCACACCGTTGCTTCAGCTAGGCCGAAACGCCATTCGCAGCTCGTCAGCCAACTGGTCGTTCCGGGCCAGGTACGCAGCCGCACCTCCGTGAAGCCGGCGAGTGCGAGCAACGGCTTCAGAGTGGCACAGTTGAAGGTGTACAGATGCCGAGGGACGTCCCACCCAAGCCAACAGTGGCCGTAGAGCCAAGCTGCCACGGCATCGGCATTCGGCACCTCGATGAAGAGCGATCCTCCCGGAGCCATCAACTGGCGGATGCGACGCAGGGATCGCAGAGGGTCTGGGAGGTGCTCCAGCACGTGATTGAGCCGGATGTGCCCAAACGATCCAGGCGCGAACGGCGCGTCTTCTATCCGCTCGGTACGCACCGTATGCCCCCGCTGTCGCGCTCGCTCTACTGCCGCACCAGATATCTCCACACCGTACGTATCCCATCCCCACGTCCTGAGCCAATCCAGGAACCGACCGTCCCCACACCCTACATCGAGGGCCTTCCCGTTGGGATGCCAGGGGGGGAGAAACGACAGCCGGCGTGTCAGGGGCCGTGTCGCCAATCTGGCCACAGCCCCAACTGGACCCCGGCTGAGATCTCGCTGTCGCTGGGGCGCCAGATGCTCGTAGCGGTAGTGCAGCACACCCACAACCCGCTTGAGCCAATCGCGAGCCCCCCGCATCTGCCCCTTGGCTCCCCGTCCGGGGTTGCGCTTCGGTGAGTTGCCCCCATAGGCATAATACGTGTCCGGGTAGTAC